>NZ_JBEZHO010000001.1:242165-422488 GCF_040650615.1 Streptomyces sp. NPDC048643 | reverse complement strand
TCGTTGGAGGAGTCGGAGCTGTTCGCCCTGCTCTACGACCGCTACGCCCCCGATATCCACCGCTACGCGGCCCGTCGCCTGGGCGACGCGGCCGCCACCACTCCTTGAGCGCCGATGTCGCCGCTTCGTGCTCCATCGGGCCGTTCTCCAGGCGCAGCTCCAACAGGAACTTGTACGCCTGACCGATAGCGGGACCCGGTCCGATGTCCAGGATCTCCATGATCTGGTTGCCGTCGAGGTCCGGACGGATCGCGTCGAGTTCCTCCTGCTCTTGGAGCTGTCCGATGCGGTCCTCCAGCCCGTCGTAGGCGCGGGAGAGCGCGGCAGCACGGCGCTTGTTCCGTGTGGTGCAGTCGGAGCGCGTCAGCTTGTGAAGGCGACCGAGGAGCGGACCGGCGTCCCGGACGTAACGCCGCACGGCCGAGTCCGTCCACTCGCCGGTGCCATAGCCGTGGAAGCGCAGATGCAGCTCGACCAGACGGGAGACGTCCTTCACGAGGTCGTTCGAGTACTTCAGCTCCGTCATGCGCTTCTTGGTCATCTTGGCGCCGACGACCTCGTGGTGGTGGAACGACACCCGGCCGTCGTTCTCGAAGCGACGGGTCCGCGGCTTGCCGATGTCGTGCAGCAGCGCGGCGAGCCGGAGGACCAGGTCGGGCCCGTCCTCCTCCAGCGCCATCGCCTGCTCCAGGACGATCAGCGTGTGCTCGTAGACGTCCTTGTGCCGATGGTGCTCGTCACTCTCCAGCCGCAGCGCGGGAAGCTCGGGCAGCACGTACTCGGCGAGACCGGTGTCGACGAGCAAAGTGAGGCCCTTGCGAGGGTGGGCGGACAGGACGAGCTTGTTCAACTCGTCCCGCACCCGCTCCGCGGAGACGATCTCGATACGTCCGGCCATGTCCGTCATGGCCGCGACGACCTCGGGCGCCACCTCGAAGTCGAGCTGTGCGGCGAAGCGCGCGGCCCGCATCATGCGCAGCGGATCGTCGGAGAAGGATGCCTCCGGAGTGCCGGGGGTGCGCAGGACGCGCGCGTCCAGGTCCTCCAGGCCTCCGTGGGGGTCGATGAACTCCTTCTGTGGAAGCGCCACAGCCATCGCGTTCACCGTGAAGTCCCGACGGACGAGGTCTTCCTCGATGGAGTCGCCGTAGGACACCTCCGGCTTGCGTGAGGTCCGGTCATAGGCCTCGGAGCGATACGTGGTGACCTCGATCTGGAATGCCTGCTCCACGTCACCCACGCGGGCGTCCTTCTGCGCCCCCACGGTGCCGAAGGCGATCCCGACCTCCCATACGGCGTCCGCCCACGGCCGGACGATCTTCAGTACGTCCTCGGGCCAGGCGTCGGTCGTGAAGTCCAGGTCATTGCCGAGCCGGCCAAGGAGCGCGTCCCGGACCGAGCCTCCGACCAGGGCGAGGGAGAACCCGGCCTCCTGGAAACGGCGGGCGAGCTCGTCGGCGACAGGGGACACCCGCAACAGTTCACTCACCGCGCGGCGCTGCACCTGACTCAGGGCACTGGGATTGTCTTCATTGGCGTTCGGCACAACAGAAAAGGGTACGTGGCCGGGCCGCCGGGAAGCGCCTCGATAAAACTTGTACCGGCGTCCGCTGTTTCACGGGCATCGATAGGCCCACATTCAGGACAGTCGGCGCTCTCCGCCGATCTTGTGGACCACTCCGCGGCACTTACCCTCAGCGCGCATCGTTACCATGCGTGGACGCACATTCCGACGACCACTGACGACGACGAGGGACGGGCGAGCGCGTGGCCGAGGCGGCAGACTTCCAGGGGACGAGTCCCTCACCTGCCCGTCGGTGGCTCCGGCGCAGCGGTGTACTGCTGGCCGGGGCGCCGTTGCTGGCCGGGCTGCTCCAGCTACCCCTCGGCGCGCCCGCACAAGCCGCTGAGAAGGCCTCTGTGGCCGATGCAGCGGGCTCGGGTGGGGTGGACATCAGCATCGACTCGCTGAGCCCCAGTGCCCCCACGGACGGCGACACGGTCACGGTCTCCGGTTCGGTCACCAACAGGAGCAAGCAGACCGTCACCGACGCCCACGTGGGGATCCGTGTGGGCTCGTCCCCACTGACCACACGTTCCGCCATCGACACCGCCGCGAGGCTCACCAGCTTCCAGCCGGGCCTCGACGCTGCGGAGGTCGGCGGAAAGTACGTCGAGATGGTCCCCCGGCTCACCGCGGGCAGCTCGCAGAACTTCAGCATCTCGGTGCCCGTCAAGGATCTGGACCTGGGTGACGACGGGGTCTACCAGCTCGGTGTCTCCCTCACGGGCCGGACGACGGCCCAGCCGTGGGACCAGGTGCTCGGCATCAAGCGGACGTTCCTTCCGTGGCAGCCCGACGCTGCGGACACCAAGACGAAGACGACGTACCTCTGGCCTCTGATCTCCTCGGTCCACCTCACGGCGGAGACCGGCTCGGACGAGCAGCAGACGCGTGTCTTCAAGAACGACGACCTGGCCAAGGAGATCGCCCCGGGCGGCCGGCTGGACCAGCTTTTGGCGCTCGGCAGTGAGCTGGACGTCACCTGGGTGCTGGACCCGGATGTGCTGGCTTCGGTCGACGCCATGAGGGGCGGATACCGCGTCCAGCAGGCCGATGGCACGACCGTGGCCGGGAGCCAGAAGAACCAGGAACTGGCCAAGGCCTGGCTCGACAAACTCGAGAAGACGGTCCGGGGCCAGAAGATCGTCGCACTCCCCTTCGCCGATCCCGACATCGCATCTCTCGCCCACAGCGGCAAGGTCACCGGCTCTCTGAGCCGTCTGAAGGACGCCACCGATGTGGCTTCCGACACGGTCTACTCGATCGTCCATGTGAAGGCGAGTACGGACTTCACCTGGCCCATCGACGGAGCGATCGACCCGTCGATCGTGAATGTGGGGACTTCGGCGGGGGCGGACAAGGTGATCGCCCGCAGCGACAGTCTGCGGGAGACGGGCGGACTGGCGTATACGCCGAGCGCCGCCCGCCCCATCGGGGGCGGCACGACGGCGGTCGTCGCCGACGAGCGACTGTCGACCGCGTTCCAGGGCGACATGCTCAAGGCGGGCAATTCCACACTCGCCGTCCAGAAGTTCCTCGCTCAGAGCCTGATGATCAACCTCCAGGACGCGGACCAGCGCAGCATCGTCGTCGCGCCGCAGCGAATGCCCACCGCCAGCCAGGCGCAGTCCATGGCCACGGCCCTGAGGACGCTCCAGCAGGGGAACTGGTCGGAGTTCCAGGAGCTGGCGGCTGCTGCCAAGGCCAAGCCTGATCCGGGCGCCACCACGCGGGTGCCCCCCGCCTCTTCGTACCCGCGTGCCCTGAAGAAGCAACAGCTGCCGGCCTCGGCCTTCGACTGGATGCAGAGCACGCAGACCAAGCTCGACAAGTTCCAGGTGATCCTGACCGACAAGTCGCGCGTGGCCACGCCCTTCGGCCTGGCCATGGACCGGGGGATGTCGACGTCCTGGCGCGGCCGTCCCACGGAGGCCAAGATCTTCCGTGCCGGGGTCGACTCCTATCTGGACGGGCTCACCGGTCTGGTGCATCTGATCGAGAAGTCGGACGCACAGCTGTCCGGTCGCAGCGCCACGATCCCCGTGACCGTCCAGAACAACCTGGTCCAGGGTGTCGGGCACCTCACGCTGCGCCTCACGTCCCAGCAGCCCACCCGCCTCAAGATCGGCAACGGCCCGTACGACGAGCACGAGATCAAGGTCGCGGGCGAGCACAGCCAGTCGGTGAAGTTCGCCACCTCCACCAAGGCCAACGGCCCGGTGAAGGTCGTCGCCCAGCTGTACACGGAGGATGGGCAGCCCTATGGCAAGCCCGTGCCCTTCGAAGTCAAGGTCACCGAGATCACTTCCACGGTGATGCTGGTCATCGGTGGCGGCGTCCTGCTCCTCGTGCTCGCCGGTTTCCGGATGTACACGCAACGCAAGCGCGCGTCGGCCCGGCAGTCCGAGGAGGGACCGGAGGACGGCCCGGAGGACGAGGGCGTGAACAAGGACACGGACGGCACCGTAGAGACTGAGGACACCGAAGAGTCCGAGGCCGGTCCTGCGAGCACGTCCGACCCGAAGTCGGGGGTTGACGAGCCGGAGCACCCGAGTGACCCGCTGCCGGACACCGCACCGGAAAGCGCCGACCCGTCCGGCACGGGTGAGAGAGTGGACCGTTGAGCGATGTCGTGGCCGGTGGGCCCGGGGACGATGAGGTGGGGTAACCATGAACGCGCCGTACGACGGTGACCGCGGCCAGGGCGCGGGGCCCTCGGGTTATCCCGAGGAGTACCCGGACCAGGACGCGGGCCGCTCCGGCTACCCCGAGGGCACGCCGGAGCCCGGCCAGATGCCGCCGGGGCACCCCGCGGACATGTACCTCCAGGACGCCTATGACCAGGATCCCTACCGAGGGCAGGACCTCTCGGCGCAGGACCCGGTGACGGAGGCGCTCTACGACCGCGCCGCGCACCCTCCGCCGCCCCCCGGCTCGTACTACCCGCAGCAGCCGCTCTACTCCCAGCCGCCCACGCCGCAGTACGCCCCCGACCCGCGGGTGTGGGCCCAGACGCCCCCTCCCGAACCGGCGGGACCGACGCGGCACCTGCCGTACGGCGACGACGCCCGGACCACGCAGTACGTGGGGGTGGACGACCTGGTCACCCAGGCCGGCGAGGAGCAGCATGAGCCCGACGCTTTCGCGCACCTCTTCCGCGACCAGCAGCAGGGTGGCGTCCGCAACGCCTATGCCTCGGCCCCCGTCCCGGCACCGGCACCCGAAGCGGCTCCGTCTGTCGCCGAGCCTCCCATGGCCCCGCCGCCGGCTCCGGCCGCGAAGTCGGGTGGCCGGGCCTCGGGCTTGCTGAAGTCCAGCGCGGTGATGGCGGCGGGCACCCTGGTGTCCCGCCTCACCGGCTTCGTTCGCACCATGATCATCACCGCGGCTCTCGGCGCGGCGACGCTCGGTGACGCCTGGACCGTCGCCTACACCCTGCCGACGATGATCTACATCCTGACGGTCGGCGGCGGACTCAACTCCGTCTTCGTGCCTCAGCTCGTGCGGTCCATGAAGGAGGACGACGACGGCGGCGAGGCGTACGCCAACCGCCTGCTGACGCTCGTCATGGTCGCGCTCGGCGTGATCGTCACCGCAGCGGTCTTCATCGCGCCACTCCTGATCCAGCTGATGTCGGACTCCATCGCGAGCAACGAGGCGGCCAACAACGTCGCCGTCACCTTCGCCCGGTACTGCCTGCCCACGATCTTCTTCATGGGCGTCCACGTGGTCATGGGCCAGATCCTCAACGCCCGCGGGAAGTTCGGCGCGATGATGTGGACCCCGGTCCTGAACAACATCGTCATGATCTTCACGTTCGGGATGTTCCTCTGGGTCTACGGGACCGCGCGGCACTCCGGCATGTCGGTGAACAACATCCCGCCGGACGGTGTTCGCCTCCTGGGCATCGGCACCCTGCTGGGCCTCGTCGTCCAGGCCGTGGCGATGGTTCCGTACCTCCGTGAAGCCGGCTTCCGGTTCCGTCCGCGCTTCGACTGGCGGGGCCACGGCCTCGGCAAGGCCATCCATCTGGCCAAATGGACCGTGCTCTTCGTCCTCGCCAACCAGGCGGGTGTCCTCGTCGTCACCCAGCTCGCGACCGCGGCCCAGAAAGCCTCCGGCAAGGGCGGAACGGGCATCCTGGCGTACTCCAACGCCCAGCTGATCTGGGGCATGCCGCAGGCGATCATCACGGTGTCCGTCATGGCCGCCATGCTTCCGCGTATCTCGCGAGCGGCCCACGACGGTGACCCGGGCGCCGTCCGCGACGACATCTCGCAGGGTCTGCGGACCTCGGCGGTGGCGATCGTCCCCGTGTCCTTCATGTTCGTCGCCCTGGGCATCCCCATGTGCACCCTGCTCTTCGGCTCCAGCGGCCTCCACGCCGCCGAGTCCCAGGGCTACGTGCTCATGGCCTTCGCTCTCGGCCTGATCCCGTTCTCGGTGCAGTACGTGATCCTGCGCGGCTTCTACGCCTACGAGGACACCCGCACCCCCTTCTACAACACGGTCATCGTGGCCGGCGTCAACGCCGCCGCGTCCGCCGTCTGTTACATGGTGCTGCCCGCCCAGTGGGCCGTCGTCGGCATGGCCGGCGCGTACGGCCTGGCGTACGCCGTGGGTGTCGGAGTGGCCTGGCAGCGGCTGCGCAGGCGGCTGGGCGGCGACCTGGACGGGGCACGAGTGCTGCGTACGTACGCGCGTCTCTGCCTGGCGTCGATCCCGGGCGCCGTGGTGGGCGGCGCCGTCGGCTTCGCGATCACCCGGGTTCTCGGACACGGAGCGATCGGCTCGATCGCGGCCCTCGTCGCCGGATCGATCGCCCTGCTGGGCGTGTTCTACGTCGCGGCGCGCAAGATGCGTATCGAAGAGCTCAATTCAATGGTGGGAATGGTCCGCGGGCGCCTGGGGCGCTGAGGCGGGGGTACGCGCACAACCATCGTCCGTCGCCGCGTGTCGTGCATAGCGCCGGACTGTGGGCACAATTGGTTTCTGCGTCGGACAGTGCGCAATGGATGGGGAGGCAGGGACGACGGTGGCGGAACGGAGCACGTCTGCCGTCGACGTGGCAGACAACAGCGGTGACGAGCCGCTGACCGCGAAGGCGGACCAGTCCACGTCCGACGGGGTGGCCCAGGACCGGGAGCGGGAAACGGACAGCGAAGAGGCACAGGGGAGCGGCGGGACCGAGAGTCCCGGGAAGGCCTCACCGCCCGAACTGCACAGTGGTCACAAACTCGCGAGGCGCTATCGCCTCGAAGAGTGCGTCACCCGTCTGGACGGTTTCAGTAGTTGGCGTGCGGTGGACGAGAAGCTTCGCCGCGCCGTCGGTGTCCATCTGCTGCCCGCCGACCATCCGCGGGCCCGCTCGGTACTCGCGGCGGCCCGTTCCTCGGCTCTGCTGGGTGATCCCCGCTTCGTCCAGGTCCTGGACGCGGTCGAGGAGAACGACCTCGTCTATGTCGTCCACGAATGGCTGCCGGACGCCACGGAGCTGACCGCACTCCTCGCCTCGGGCCCTCTCGAGGTGCACGAGGCCTACCAGATGGCCAGTCAGGTCTCCCAGGCGATGGCCGCCGCGCATCGCGAGGGTCTCGCGCATCTGCGGCTCACTCCGGGTGCCGTGCTGCGCACGTCGTCCGGTCAGTGGCGCATCCGCGGGCTCGCCGTGAACGCCGCGCTGCGTGGGATCAGTTCCGACACCCCCCAGCGCACGGACACCGAGGCGATCGGCGCACTCCTGTACGCCTCGCTGACCCAGCGCTGGCCGTACGAGAGCGATGCCTACGGCCTCTCGGGGCTGCCGAAGGGCGTCGGTCTGATCGCACCCGACCAGGTCCGGGCCGGAGTCCACCGCGGCCTGTCCGAACTCGCCATGCGCGCGCTCGCCAACGACGGTGCGACCGCCTCCCGACACGAATCCCCGTGCACAACGCCGGAGGAGCTCGTGAAGGCCATCAACGAGATGCCCCGCATCCGCCCGCCCGAGCCCACGTTCACCGCCCCGCCCGAGTACCAGCGCACGTCGTACCAGCAGGGCACCTACGGCCGCCAGGGTCCGCCCGGCACCACCCAGCCCGTGGCGGCCCCGCCGCCGCCGCTGCAGAGCCGCACCGGCAAGGCTCTCAAGTGGGCTGTGTCCGCGCTGCTCATCGCCGCGCTGGGACTGGGTAGTTGGCAGCTCGCGGACGCGCTCATGGACCGGGGCAACAAGTCCGACGACACCAAGCAGACGCACACGACGGACGGCAACGACAAGAACGGCGACCAGACCAAGCCGGTCAGGCCGATCAAGATCCAGAACGCCCAGGAGTACGTGGCCGAGGGTTCCGCGCAAGCCGCCGGTGACGTGGCCAAGACCTTCGACGGCGACAGCAACACGTACTGGCGCACCAAGAAGTACAACGCCGGCCCCAAGCTCGCGCCGTACAAGCCCGGCGTGGGCATCGTCTATGACCTGGGTTCGGCACAGACGGTGTCAGCCGCCTCGATAGGGCTTCGGTACGCGGGCGACCACACGACCGTCCACCTCTACGCAGCCGATTCCCTGACGCCCTCGACGTCCGTCGCCGGGATGAGGGAGATCGGCACGGCCACCACGACCGGCACCACCATGAAGGTGAAGGCGGCCAAGTCGTTGAAGACGCAGTACGTCCTCCTGTGGATCACCGACGTTCCGAATGCTCCCAGCGACGGCTACAGCACCGCCGGCTACAAGCAGGCCGTCACGGACGTGAAGTTCACCGGCTGACGCTCGTCGACGAGGGGGAGGGGGTCCGATGGCCGTTGAAGCCGTGTTCGGTGAAGCAAGCGATCAGGATCTCCTCGCCCGTCACGTGGCCGGCGATCCTGATGCCTTTGGCGAGCTTGTAAGGCGTCATCGCGACCGCCTCTGGGCGGTGGCCCTGCGAACGCTGGGAGACCGCGAGGAGGCCGCTGACGCCGTTCAGGACGCCCTTGTCTCCGCCTACCGGGCTGCTCATACCTTCCGCGGCCAGTCGGCCGTCACGACCTGGCTGCACCGCATCACGGTGAACGCGTGTCTGGACCGGGCCCGCAAGGCCGCGTCCAGACGGACCTCCCCCGTCGACGACACCCAGCGCCTGGAGCAGCTCCTCGAACCGCACGAGTCGGCTTCTGCTCCGGCCGAGCGCAACGACCTGCACCGCGAACTCATAGCCGCGCTGAAGACGCTCCCCGCCGACCAGCGGGCGGCTCTCGTCCTGGTGGACATGCAGGGGTATCCCGTGGCGGAGGCGGCTCGCGTGCTCGATGTGCCGACCGGCACCGTGAAGAGCCGCTGTGCTCGCGGCAGAGCCAGACTCCTCCCCCTCCTCACACATCTCCGGACGCAGAGCGCGGACGAGGAGGAGACCAAGAAGTCGGGCGAGGGAAGGAACCGGACGCAGGGGACATCCGTCCCACCGGCAGCGGGGCCGGACGGCACGGGCCCTCGTGACGCGGGGCCGAGCGATTCAGCTGCTGTGAAGGGCGGAGGTGGGCGAGCGTGACATCCACGACGGACAAGGCCGGGCACCCGGACGTCGCGGAGATCTCCGACCTCACCGAAGGTCTCCTTCCGCCGTCCCGATCGGATGACGTGCGCCGGCATCTCGACGACTGCGTCCTCTGCGCCGACGTGTACGACTCCCTGGAGGAGATCCGCGGACTGCTCGGCACCCTGCCCGGCCCTCCACGCATGCCCGCCGATGTCGTCGGCCGGATCGACGCCGCATTGGCCGCGGAAGCCCTGCTGAGCGCAACGGCACCCGATGAGACATCCGACACGGACGCTCCCGGCGCCCATGTTTCACGTGAAACATCGACGACGGACCGCCCCTCAGGTCACCCACGTGCCGGGACCGGGCCGGGTCGTCCCCATCGGGCCCGCCCCGGACGACGCGGAACGGTCGCGCTCCTCGGCACCGCCTTCGCCGCCGCCGCGCTGGGCGTGAGCGTCATCCTCGTGCAGACGCTGGGTGGCGACGGCTCCGACAAGGACGGCCCCAGCGCCCGCCAGCAGAAGTCGAGCGCGCAGGACACCTTCTCTGAAGGGTCGCTGAGGAACGACGTCTCGGACCTGCTGGCGAAGAACAAGGCACCCGCGCCCTCCGACAGCGCCAAGCCGTGGGGCGCGCAGTCGGAGGACGGCGGCGTCGGCACCTTCATGACACCCACGGTTCCCGTTCCGGACTGCGTCGAGCAGGGTGCCGGAGACAGTGGAACCCTCCTCGGCGCCGAAGCGGGCACCTACCAGGGGAAGGACGTGTTCCTTCTCGTGCTGACCGATCCCTCCGACAGCACGAAGGTCACGGCTCGCATCGTCGACGCCCGCTGCGCGACGCAGGCCTCCCCGAAGCCCGGCAAGCTGCTGCTGACGCGGTCGTACGCCCGGTCCTGAGCACGTTGGCAGAACAGTTCCTGACGCCACCCAGACATCCCGGAACCCCCTTCAGGGCACCCGTGGAATCGGGTGGCCTCCTGCCCGGATGGCGCTTGGTATCTCTGTGCGGAAGCCCGCCTCCGTGTGCCCGGACACAGCGGGAATTGAAGCCCCTTAGGATCCGTTGGGTGGGGTGAGAGTACTGAGTGAGGCTCCCACCGGAACGCAGCAGTCTCCAGAGACGAGGAATGAAGCCGTGAGCGACGTCCGTAACGTGATCATCATCGGGTCCGGGCCCGCCGGCTACACGGCGGCGCTCTACACCGCGCGCGCGTCGCTGAAGCCGCTGGTCTTCGAGGGCGCCGTCACCGCAGGCGGTGCGCTCATGAACACCACCGAGGTGGAGAACTTCCCGGGCTTCCAGGACGGTGTCATGGGCCCGGACCTGATGGACAACATGCGCGCGCAGGCCGAGCGCTTCGGCGCCGAGCTGGTGCCGGACGACGTGGTCGCCGTCGACCTGACGGGTGAGATCAAGACCGTCACGGACACCGCCGGTACGGTGCACCGTGCCAAGGCCGTCATCGTCACCACGGGTTCGCAGCACCGCAAGCTCGGTCTCCCCAACGAGGACACGCTCTCCGGGCGCGGCGTCTCCTGGTGCGCGACCTGTGACGGCTTCTTCTTCAAGGACCAGGACATCGCCGTGATCGGTGGTGGCGACACCGCGATGGAGGAGGCAACCTTCCTCTCGCGCTTCGCGAAGTCCGTGACCATCGTGCACCGCCGGGACAGCCTCCGTGCCTCCAAGGCGATGCAGGAGCGCGCCTTCGCCGACCCGAAGATCAAGTTCGTATGGGACAGCGAGGTGGCCGAGATCAAGGGCGACCCGAAGCTCGCCGGCCTGACGCTGCGCAACCTCAAGACCGGTGAGACCTCGGAGCTGCCGGTGACCGGTCTGTTCATCGCGATCGGACACGACCCGCGCACCGAGCTCTTCAAGGGTCAGCTCGACCTCGACGGAGAGGGCTACCTGAAGGTCGCCGCACCGTCGACCCGGACGAACCTGACCGGTGTCTTCGGCGCCGGTGACGTCGTCGACCACACGTACCGCCAGGCGATCACCGCGGCCGGCACCGGCTGCTCCGCCGCCCTCGACGCCGAGCGCTACCTCGCTGCCCTCGCGGACAGCGAGGCGGCCACCGCGGCCGCCACCGTCTGATCCCCCGTCCGCCCCACCGCAACAACGAATTAAGGAGCCCGCCGTGGCCGGCACCCTGAAGAACGTGACTGACGACTCCTTCGAGCAGGACGTCCTCAAGAACGACAAGCCCGTTCTCGTGGACTTCTGGGCCGCCTGGTGCGGCCCCTGCCGCCAGATCGCCCCGTCGCTGGAGGCCATCGCCGCCGAGTACGGCGACAAGATCGAGATCGTCAAGCTCAACATCGACGAGAACCCGGGCACGGCCGCCAAGTACGGCGTCATGTCGATTCCGACCCTGAACGTCTACCAGGGTGGCGAGGTCGCCAAGACCATCGTGGGCGCGAAGCCGAAGGCCGCGATCGTGCGGGACCTCGAGGACTTCATCGCCGAGTAGTCGAAGCCGGCCGCACACGCGGTACATGTTTCACGTGAAACACGAAAGGGCCGACCTGAAGAGGTCGGCCCTTTCGCTTGTCTCGGCACACGCAGCTCACGGTGCCCAGTGGTAGCCGGGGCCGCAATACAGCGGACAGGGCGACCGCCGGACGTCACAGAGGACGAAGGGCCGGTTCCTTCTGGACGGCTCCGAGAAGGCGGTCCAGCGCCATCTCCACGTCTTCTTTCCAGGAGAGCGTCGTCCGCAGCTCCAGCCTCAGCCGGGGGTGGACGGGATGGGGGCGCACCGTCTTGAAGCCCACCGCGAGGAGATGGTCGGCAGGGAGGACGCAGGCGGGCTCCTTCCACCGGGCGTCCCCGAAGGCCTCGATCGCTTTGAAGCCCCGCTGCAGCAGATCCTTGGCGACGGTCTGGACCATCACTCTGCCGAGTCCCTGTCCCTGGTACCCCGGCATGATGAACGACGTGATCAGCTGAACCGCGTCCGGTGACACAGGGCTTGTGGAGAACGCCGTGGACCGGGGGACGTAGGCCGGCGGCGCGTAGAGGATGAAGCCCACCGGGACGTCGTCCACGTAGACCACCCGGCCGCAGGATCCCCAGTCCAACAGGACGGCGGAGATCCACGCCTCCTTCTCCGACGCGGCGGTGCCCGCCTTTACCGCGGCCTCACCACTGACGGGATCCAGCTCCCAGAAGACACACGACCGACAGCGCTGGGGAAGGTCCGAAAGGTTGTCCAGCGTGAGCGGTACGAGCCGACGCCCCATGAAGGATGTTCCTCGCTTCCTTCCCCCGCGGCGTCACGGGCGGATGTCAGATGGCTCCGCTCCTTGAGCAGGCTGCCGACGAACCCTCCGACGGCCCCCAGGCCCAGCCCTGCGGTGAGCAGTCCTGTACGGCTCAGGGTGTGCATGGCCCCCGCCTCCCCTATGAAGGTGCTGCCAGGTGAATGCGCCATACCCCATCGCATCGTATCCACGATGCGATTCCCTCGATACCGACAGAAAGCAAAGAGCGGGCCGTGTTCCGGTACACACCGGACACGGCCCGCTCCGCGCTGGTGGACCGACCGGAGACCGGTCCACCAGAAGCCGGCTCAGGCCTCCACGTCGTCGGAGCCGTCGTCCAGAAGACTCTTCTGAAGGACCGGTCCCTCACCGGGAGCGAAGGAGCCGAGGATGCGCTCAAGGTCTTCCATCGAAGCGAACTCGACAGTGATCTTGCCCTTCTTCTGCCCCAGGTCGACCTTCACCCGCGTCTCGAAGCGGTCCGACAGACGTGTCGCCAGCTCGCTGAGCGCGGGAGACACCCGGCCGCCAGCCCGCGGACCCTTGGCCCGCTGAGCCGACTGCGGACGCGACCCCATGAGGGTGACGATCTCCTCCACGGCTCGCACCGAGAGGCCCTCGGCCACGATGCGGTGGGCCAGGCGATCCTGCTCCTCCGAGTCGTCGACGGAGAGGAGGGCACGCGCATGACCGGCGGAGAGGACCCCGGCGGCGACACGGCGCTGAACGGACGGCGAGAGCTTGAGCAGACGCAGGGTGTTGGAGACCTGCGGACGGGAGCGTCCGATCCGGTCGGCCAGCTGGTCGTGCGTGCAGTTGAAGTCCTTGAGCAACTGGTCGTAGGCGGCCGCCTCTTCCAGCGGGTTCAGCTGGGCACGGTGCAGGTTCTCCAGCAGCGCGTCCAGGAGGAGCTTCTCGTCGTCCGTGGCGCGGACGATCGCGGGGATGGCCTCGAGTCCCGCCTCACGACAGGCCCGGAAGCGCCGCTCACCCATGATGAGCTCGTAGCGCGACGGACCCACCTGCCGCACGACGACAGGCTGGAGGAGTCCGACCTCCTTGATGGAGGTGACGAGTTCGGCCAGGGCGTCCTCGTCGAAGACCTCACGAGGCTGGCGCGGGTTCGGGGTGATGAAGTCCAGGGGCAGCTCGGCGAAGTGAGCACCGACCGGCGCCTGCAGCTCATCCGTGGACCCGCTCGACCACGGCTCCTCGGTCTCATGTGAAACAGGCGGCAGCGTCGTCACCTTGGCCGCCGCGACCCCGCGCTCCGCGGTGAGGACGGGGCCGGAAGCCGGCGTCGTGGACGCACCGCTCCCCGAACCGCTCACACGCTCACCTGTCGGAGCCGCGGGGATCAATGCGCCAAGACCCCGTCCCAGCCCCCTTCGTCGCTCGCTCACTGGATCCCCTCCACCGTGTTCCGATCGTTCCGTGCGCCCGCGTGGGCATGTTGTGCGTCGTACGCCACTCCGGCTCCGCGAAGGGCGATCTCTCGGGCCGCCTCCAGGTACGAGAGAGCACCGCTCGAACCCGGATCGTAGGTCAGGACCGTCTGCCCGTAGCTCGGAGCCTCGGAGATGCGGACCGAGCGCGGAATGCTCGTCCGCAGTACCTCTTCGCCGAAGTGGCTGCGTACCTCGTCCGCGACCTGGGACGCCAGACGTGTCCGTCCGTCGTACATGGTCAGCAGGATCGTCGAGACGTGGAGGTTGGGGTTGAGGTGCCCCCGCACCAGGTCGACGTTGCGCAGAAGCTGTCCCAGACCTTCCAGTGCGTAGTACTCGCACTGGATCGGGATGAGGACCTCGGCGCCGGCGACGAGTGCGTTGACGGTCAGCAGACCGAGCGACGGCGGGCAGTCGATGAGGATGTAGTCCAGAGGCTGCTCGTAGGCCAGGATCGCTCGTTCCAGTCGGCTCTCGCGAGCCACCAGCGACACCAGCTCGATCTCCGCACCGGCGAGGTCGATCGTCGCGGGAGCACAGAAGAGACCCTCGACGTCAGGGACCGCCTGAACGACTTCGGAGAGCGGCTTGCTGTCGATCAGCACGTCGTAGATCGACGGGACCTCGGCGTGGTGGTCGATACCCAGCGCGGTGGAGGCATTGCCCTGAGGGTCGAGGTCGATCACCAGGACGCGGCTGCCGTGCAGGGCCAGCGAGGCAGCAAGGTTGACCGTGGTCGTGGTCTTACCCACCCCACCCTTCTGGTTGGCGACCACCATGACTCGGGTCTGCTCGGGCCGTGGCAGGCCCTCGCCGGCACGACCTAGCGCCTCCACAGCCAGTTGGGCAGCACGACCGATGGGAGTGTCGTCCATAGGGGGCGGTGTTTCACGTGAAACATCCTCCCCCATCGACTCGGTACGGGGACCGGGGACCGGATCGGTCATCGGTCCCGCGATGTTGGCGTCGGACCGCAAGGATTCACTCTCCTCGACTTCAGGCTCGCAATGAACAGAGCCTCCCATGCGATCGGGGTCGTGAACCAGCGAGGCCCGTTGTTCTGTGGAGAAATCCACCTCTGTGGACAACTCCGCACCCTCTCCGAGTGAACCGAGAGGCTTTCGGTCGCGAGGTTCGGCCGCAGCGCGGCCACGACTGATGATGCCGTGCAACAGTGAGCGACGTTTCACGTGAAACACGATGCCTAGCCGCTCGGGTCATCGCGGCGCGACACTCCGAGATGCACAGGTTTGGCTGCTTGTGTGGAGTAGGGCTCGCCCTGACGGCCGCCCTACAGGAGTGACAAAGAACTCCTCCCGAGAAACAACAAACTCCCGGCTCCCCTAAGCAGGGAGCCGGGATGTTCATACCGCTCAGCGTCAGCGGCGACGACGCGTTCGGCCCGTCCTGGCCGCCTTGGCCCGCTTGGCCGCGAAACGCACACCACCGGGGCTCTCGCCCACCTCGACCCGCACGACGGTGGACAGCGGGTCCACGACCCCCTCGCCCACATGCAGAACGGAGGTCTCCACGGCACCGAGCTTGCTGAGCGCGGTGGAGGCGGCCTTCAGCTCCTCCTCGGCGGTGTCCCCCTTGAGGGCCAGCATCTCGCCGTACGGGCGCAGCAGCGGGATGCCCCAGCCGGCGAGCCGGTCGAGCGGGGCGACCGCCCGGGCCGTCACCACGTGTACCGGCTGAAGCGTGCCCATGACTTCCTCTGCGCGGCCGCGCACGACGGTCACATGGTCGAGGCCGAGCAGTTCCACGACTTCGGTGAGGAAGGTGGTCCGGCGCAGGAGCGGCTCGAGCAGCGTGATCTTGAGGTCCTCCCGGACGAGCGCCAGCGGGATACCGGGGAGTCCGGCACCGGAGCCGACGTCGCACACGGTCACACCCTCGGGCACGACCTCGGAGAGCACCGCGCAGTTCAGCAGGTGCCGCTCCCACAGCCGGGGCACCTCACGAGGGCCGATCAGCCCGCGCTGCACTCCCGCCTCGGCCAGCAGTTCCGCGTACCGGACCGCGTCCGCGAAGCGATCGCCGAATACCTCGCGCGCCTGCTCGGGCGCGGGGGGAAGCTCCGCTGCCTCCGTCACGGGGGACCGTCCTTCCGTACCGCTTGAGCGCTCTGGGCGCTGATCACCAGGACTACCAGGGACTAACAGCTGTCGAGGACCGCAGGTGCGGGTACCGCGGCCGGCGTTCCGTGTCGGGGACCACAGCTGCAGGGGACTACCAGGCTGACAAAGTTCGGCCCCGTCTGCGCAACAGACGGGGCCGAGGGAGCGTACGTACCGATCAGGCGGGGAGCACGACGACGAAGCGCTGCGGCTCCTCGCCCTCGGACTCGCTGCGCAGGCCCGCGGCCTTGACCGCGTCGTGCACCACCTTGCGCTCGAAGGGCGTCATCGGGTCCATCTTGACCGGCTCGCCGGAGCTCTTGACCTCGGCGGCGGCCTTGGCCCCCAGCTCGGAGAGCTCCTCACGCTTCTGAGCGCGGAAGCCCGCGATGTCCAGCATCAGGCGGCTGCGGTCCCCGGTCTCCCGGTGCACGGCCAGCCGCGTGAGCTCCTGGAGTGCCTCCAGCACCTCGCCGTCGCGGCCGACCAGCTTCTGCAGGTCGCGGCCGCCCGAGTCGCTGATGATCGAGACAGCGGCGCGGTCGGCCTCGACGTCCATGTCGATGTCGCCGTCGAGGTCGGCGATGTCGAGCAGACCTTCGAGGTAGTCCGCCGCGATCTCGCCTTCCTGCTCCAGGCGGGTCAGGGTGTCGCCCTCAGCGGCGGCGGAGGTGGTGCCTTCCGTCACGGGATGGACTCCTTCTTACTTCTTGGACGGGGACTTGGGCCGCTGTGGGCCCTTGCGCTGTCCGGACTGGGCCTTGCTGCGGGTACCGGCGGCGGGCTTTGCCGCGGAGGGCTTGGTGTCCTGTGGCTCGTCGGACTTGCTCAGCGAGGTCTTCGGCTCGGACTCGTCCTCAGGCTTGGCCCCGCCGGCGGTCACGGCCGACTGGCGCTGCGACTTGGACTGCCGCTTCGGCTGCTGACGCTTGGGAGCGGCCGGAGCTGTCGTCGTGGTGCCGTCCTCGGCCTCGATGACCGTCGAGCTGTCGCCCTTCGTCACGACCCCGTCGGGCTGGGCCACGAGACCCGCCTTGGTGAGGCCGTTGATGAACTTGCGCTCGAACTCGTTGCGGTCGCGGCCCTTGGCGACGATGGCCTTGATGATGGTCTTCTCGCTGCGGCGGCGCGTCTTGCCGTGGCTGGTGACGTGCTTCTGCAGGCGCTCCAGGTAGGCGGCCTGAGCCTTCGAACCCGGGGTCGGGTTGTTGCGGATGACGTACATCTGCTGACCCATGGTCCACACGTTGGTGGTCAGCCAGTAGACGAGGACACCGACCGGGAAGTTGATGCCGAAGACGGCGAACATGACCGGGAAGACGTACATCAGCATCTTCTGCTGCTGCATGAACGGCGTCTTCACCGTGGTGTCGACGTTCTTCGTCATCAGCTGGCGCTGGGTGTAGAACTGCGACGCCGACATCATCACGATCATGATCGCGGTGACGACCCGGACGTCCGTCAGCGAAGCACCGAGCGCCTCGACCTTGGCCTGGCCGTCCGTGAACTTGGCGGCGAGCGGGGCACCGAAGATGTGCGCCTTACGGGCGCTGGCCAGCAACGATTCGTTGATGACACCGATCGTCGAACCCGTCGCGATGCCGTTGAGCACGTGGTACAGGGCGAAGAAGAACGGTGACTGGGCCAGGATGGGAAGGCACGAGGAGAGCGGGTTGGTACCCGACTCCTTGTACAGCTTCATCATCTCTTCGGACTGGCGCTGCTTGTCGTTCTTGTAGCGCTCCTGGATCTTCTTCATCTCGGGCTGCAGCGTCTGCATCGCCCGAGTGGCCTTGATCTGCTTCACGAAGAGCGGGATCAGGCAGATACGGATCAAAATCACCAGGGACACGATGGACAAGCCCCAGGCCCAGCCCGTGTCAGGGCCGAAGATCTGCCCGTACACGGAGTGGAACTGGACGATGACCCAGGAAACGGGTGTCGTGATGAAGCTGAAAAGACTGGCAATCGTGTCCACTAATCAGGCTCCTTGAGCATGGGACGGGGTCTCGGCGGCCGGGCTCGGGGCAGTGGTCTCCCCGGTGGCCGGTTCGGCGGCGGAGTTCCCGCCCTTGCGTGCACGCCAGGCGTTACGCAGCAATTCGTGCCACCGCGGACGCTTGCGTTGCGGAACATGGTCCACACCGCCCTGCGACCACGGATTGCACCGGAGGATGCGCCAGGCGGTCAGTGCCGTTCCCTTGATCGCACCGTGCCGGTCGATGGCTGTGTAGCCGTAGTGGGAGCACGACGGGTAGTACTTGCAGACCGGCCCGAGCAACGGGCTGATCGTCCACTGATAGATCTTGATCAGAGCAAGCAGTGGGTACTTCATCGCGCGCCCCCTCCCAGTAGCCGCTCGATGGCGGCGTCCAGGTCTCGGGCCAGCTGTTCATGGTCGGCGTCACCCGCACCGGGCAGCGCTCGTACGACTACCAGGCTACCGGGGGGCAGCAGGGCGACTCGGTCACGCATCAGATGGCGAAGCCTGCGCTTCACCTTGTTGCGTACGACCGCTCCGCCCACGGCTTTGCTCACGACGAAACCCGCACGCGTCGGGGGAGCGCTCTCCCCAGGCGCGTGCGGGTCCGGTGCACCGCTACGAAGGTGGACGACGAGGAGCGGGCGTCCGGCCCGGCGTCCTCGACGTACCGCGGTCGCGAAGTCCTCGCGCCGCCTCAGCCGATGCTCGGTAGGCAGCACGAGATCATGACCTGTAAGTAATCAGGCGGACAGGCTGGCGCGACCCTTGCCACGGCGGTTCGCGAGAATCGCGCGGCCGGCACGGGTGCGCATCCGCAGGCGGAAGCCGTGGGTCTTGGCGCGACGACGGTTGTTCGGCTGGAAGGTGCGCTTGCTCACTCGGGGGCTCCAGAAAGAATCGGTGGTGGCGGGGTGCCGTCCTGGCTGTCACCGTGCGCCCACGAGGAAACTCGTATTACGCCCGAGTGCACCGCTTCCCGATCGCTCTTCGCGATCTGTGCCCATCGGAGGCAGGCGGCAGCAGCCATCGACAACTCGACCTGGTTACGGTACGCGCGGCTACGCCATCCGGTCAAACCAGTCCCTCGCAGGAGACACTGTCCACAGGCTGGGGACAACAACTTGAACCGCACCGGTCGCCCTGACTACCGTGGCTGAACTCCGATTCGTTCCGTTCTCGCCGCCCCAGCGGTTTTGTTCCTCCGCCCCGCCCCGCCTGATTTACCAACCCGTTCCCAGAACCACACGTTCGTGGGACCCGTGAGAGAGCGTGCCCTGTGGCTGACGTACCTGCCGATCTTGCCGCAGTGTGGCCACGAGTACTGGAACAACTCCTCGGTGAGGGCCGCGGTCAGGGCGTCGAGGTCAAGGACGAGCACTGGATCAAGCGCTGCCAGCCCCTGGCGCTGGTCGCGGACACCGCCCTGCTCGCCGTCCCGAACGAGTTTGCGAAGGGCGTCCTGGAAGGCCGCCTCGCGCCGATCGTCAGTGAGACGCTGAGCCGCGAGTGCGGCCGCCCGATCCGTATCGCGATCACCGTCGACGACTCCGCCGGCGAGCCGCCCCCCACACCCGCCGCCCCTCGCTACGAGGAGTCGGAGCACTCCACCGGACAGGGCCGCGACACGTACGAGAGCCAGGGGCGCGAAGAGCGCGGCCCGTACGACAACGGTCAGGGACGCGACGACCGCGGCTCCTACGACGGCGGACAGGGCCGCGACGACCGGAAGGCCTACGAAGGTCAGCGGGACGATCGCGGCGCCTACGACGGCCAGAGCCGTGACGACCGCAGCGGTTACGAGGGCGGCCAGGGACGCGACGACCGCAGCCCGTACGAGCCGCAGGGGCGCGAGGAGCGCAGCCCTTACGAGCCCCAGCGCCGCGACGGATACGAGGGGTACGGCCGCCACCGCGCCGACGACCACCGTGGCGGCCGCTCCGAATCCCTGCCCGGCGCACCCGGCGATCAGCTGCCGACCGCGCGTCCCGCCTACCCGGACTACCAGCGCCCCGAGCCGGGTGCCTGGCCGCGGCACTCCCAGGACGACTACGGCTGGCAGCAGCAGCGCCTCGGGTTCCCGGACCGCGATCCGTACGCCTCGCCGCAGCAGGACTACCGGCCGCAGTCGATGGACCGCTCGCCCTACGAGCAGCAGCGCCAGGACTACGACCAGGCGCGCCCGGACTACGACCAGCGCCCCGATCGCCGCGACCTGCAGGACCCCTCCGGCAACGGCCAGGTGCGCAGGGGCGGTCCCTCGAGCGGTGCTCCCGGACCGAAGGCGGCGCAGCCCGCGCCCGCGTCGGGTCCGGGCGAGCCCACCGCGCGGTTGAACCCGAAGTACCTCTTCGACACGTTCGTCATCGGCGCCTCGAACCGCTTCGCGCACGCCGCCGCGGTGGCCGTCGCCGAGGCGCCGGCGAAGGCGTACAACCCCCTCTTCATCTATGGGGAGTCGGGCCTCGGCAAGACGCACCTGCTGCACGCGATCGGGCACTACGCGCGCAGCCTCTATCCGGGCACGCGGGTGCGCTACGTGAGCTCGGAGGAGTTCACCAACGAGTTCATCAACTCCATCCGCGACGGCAAGGGCGACAGCTTCCGCAAGCGGTACCGGGAGATGGACATCCTGCTCGTCGACGACATCCAGTTCCTCGCGGACAAGGAGTCGACGCAGGAGGAGTTCTTCCACACCTTCAACACGCTCCACAACGCGAACAAGCAGATCGTGCTCTCCAGCGACCGGCCGCCCAAGCAGCTGGTCACGCTGGAGGACCGACTGCGGAACCGTTTCGAATGGGGTCTGATCACGGACGTCCAGCCGCCCGAGCTGGAGACCCGGATCGCCATCCTCCGCAAGAAGGCGGTGCAGGAGCAGCTCAACGCCCCGCCGGAGGTCCTGGAGTTCATCGCGTCCCGGATCTCGCGCAACATCCGCGAGCTGGAGGGGGCGCTGATCCGGGTGACGGCGTTCGCGTCGCTCAACCGGCAGCCGGTGGACCTCGGTCTGACGGAGATCGTCCTCAAGGACCTGATCCCCGGCGGCGAGGACTCGGCCCCCGAGATCACGGCGACCGCGATCATGGCGGCGACGGCCGACTACTTCGGGCTCACCGTGGACGACCTGTGCGGTTCCTCGCGCAGCCGGGTGCTGGTGACGGCGCGCCAGATCGCCATGTACCTGTGCCGGGAGCTGACCGACCTGTCGCTGCCGAAGATCGGTGCGCAGTTCGGTGGCCGCGACCACACGACCGTGATGCACGCGGACCGCAAGATCCGCGCGCTGATGGCCGAGCGCCGCTCCATCTACAACCAGGTCACCGAGCTGACCAACCGCATCAAGAACGGCTGACACAGTCGGCCGCAGCAGCGTGCCGAGGGCGCCCCGGGAGACCTTCCCGGGGCGCCCTTCGCCTTTCCGGGAGCTCCCCAGGCGCGTGCGTCGGGGCTCGGTCGTCGTCTCGAGGTCCCCTCCGCGCCCCTCTCAGGAGTTCCGGGAACCCTCTTCCGAGGGACGCGGAGCCTTTCCCGAGCGGTCTGGCGCGTCCTACGAGTGCCGCTGGAAGCGTCCTGCGAGCACTCGGAAACGCGATTCGGCGGCTTCTGACGGCCTCTTCGAGGGCTCGGAGCCCCCTGTCACCGCTACCGGCCCGACACCTGCTGTTCGAATCCGGGCGGGGTTACGGCCACCCTCCACAGATTCGGTGACTTTCCGGCGTCCACATCCTGGGGACTGGGAAGTTGTCCAGATCGTGTCCACAGGGGAGTCTGTTGAAAGACCATCAGACCAGGTCAACCGCCTGTGGATTCGTGGACAATAATTCTCCACAGGCTGTGGACAAAGAAAAGATCCACAGGGTGTGCATCGAGTTGTCCACTGGCGGCCCACAGACAGGAGCCCGTTGTCCCCAGCGATCTCCAGCTTCTCCACACCTCTGTCCACTGTTCGGCAACGCGACGCGCGATCTCACCGGGTCGAGTGAAAGGCGTCACACCAAGGTGCCGGATTGGCCTGTGGGGAACGGGGGTAAAGCTGGGGACGGTGCTGGGGAGAAGTGGCCCCAGGCTGTGCATCGAGTGTGCAGAACTTTTCGCCGTCCACAGAGAAGCCTGGTTGTCCACCGTCTCCGCCCACAGGGTCAGTGGACAAAAAACCGCCTCTGAGCTGCGAAAACGGGGTTATCCACGGTTTCCACAGGCCCTACTACTAAGACCAACTAGAGAGAGCCTGAGAAACGTTTCGAAGACGGGGCTGTGCACAACTCGCTCCCGGCGGCTCGACTGCCGCTCGGCACGACTTGACCCCGAGGGGCACCGACTGTCAGCGCGGTGCGTCAGACTGGTCCCCGGTGTCCTTCCCCTCACAGGACCGAACGACACCGAGTCAGACGACGAAGGCCAGCAGGGCGAGAGCGCCGGCAACAGACGGAGGCGGCAACGGTGAAGATCCGGGTGGAACGCGACGTACTCGCGGAGGCAGTGGCCTGGGCGGCACGCAGCCTCCCGGCCCGTCCGCCGGCTCCTGTGCTCGCCGGCCTCCTTCTGAGGGCCGAGGAGGGCGCCCTGAGCCTCTCCAGCTTCGACTACGAGGTCTCGGCGCGGGTCTCCGTGGACGCGGAGATCGACGAGGAGGGCACGGTCCTCGTGTCCGGCCGTCTCCTCGCCGACATCTGCCGCGCCCTCCCCAACCGGCCGGTGGAGATTTCCACAGACGGTGTACGGGCGACCGTGGTCTGCGGCTCCTCCCGCTTCACCCTCCACACCCTGCCGGTGGAGGAGTACCCGGCGCTGCCGCAGATGCCGTCGGCGACCGGCACCGTCCCCGGTGAGGTCTTCGCCTCCGCCGCCGCCCAGGTGGCCATCGCCGCCGGACGCGACGACACGCTCCCCGTCCTCACCGGTGTGCGGATCGAGATCGAGGGCGACACCGTCACCCTGGCCTCCACCGACCGCTACCGCTTCGCGGTCCGCGAGTTCCTGTGGAAGCCGGAGAACCCCGAGGCGTCCGCGGTGGCCCTGGTGCCCGCCAAGACGCTCCTGGACACCGCCAAGGCCCTCACGAGCGGCGACAGCGTCATCCTGGCGCTCTCCGGCTCCGGCGCGGGCGAGGGCCTCATCGGCTTCGAGGGCGCCGGCCGGCGTACGACCACCCGTCTGCTCGAAGGCGACCTCCCGAAGTACCGCTCGCTGTTCCCGACCGAGTTCAACTCGATCGCCGTCATCGAGACCGCCCCCTTCGTGGAGGCCGTCAAGCGTGTGGCCCTCGTCGCCGAGCGGAACACCCCGGTGCGGCTGAGCTTCGAGCAGGGCGTGCTGATCCTCGAGGCCGGTTCCAGCGACGACGCACAGGCTGTGGAAAGGGTCGACGCGCAGCTTGAGGGCGACGACGTCTCGATCGCCTTCAACCCGACGTTCCTGCTCGACGGCCTGAGCGCCATCGACTCGCCGGTGGCCCAGCTGTCCTTCACGACGTCCACGAAGCCGGCGCTGCTGAGCGGCAGGCCCGCCCTGGACGCCGAGGCCGACGAGGCCTACAAGTACCTGATCATGCCGGTCCGCCTCTCCGGCTGACGTCCGGAGCCCGCCGGTCCTGAGGGGCCGGCGGGACGCACCGCGGACGGAGTACACGTCTGAGCGGCTATGCCCCCAGATGCGCATGTGTTCCCCCGGTGCCCGAAAGGCGTGGGTGGTACCCCCCGGTCTAGGCTCGGACCCAGGTACGAGAGTGCCCTCATGCCACGTCGCAACCCTAAGGAACAACTGATGGAGCTCGGTCTCGTCGGCCTCGGCAAGATGGGCGGCAACATGCGCGAGCGGATCCGCCGCGCAGGCCACACCGTCATCGGATACGACCGCAACCCGGACCTCGCCGACGTCCACAGCCTGGAAGAACTCGTGGGCAGGCTCAAGGGCCCCCGCGTGGTGTGGGTCATGGTCCCGGCCGGTGCCGCGACCCAGGCCACCATCGACGAGCTGGCCGCCCTGCTGGAGCCCGGCGATGTCGTGGTGGACGGCGGCAACTCCCGCTGGACGGACGACGAGAAGCACGCCGTCGAGCTGGGCATCAAGGGCATCGGCTTCGTCGACTGCGGCGTCTCCGGCGGCGTCTGGGGCCTGGAGAACGGCTACGCACTGATGTACGGCGGCACCCCCGAGAACGTCGAGAAGGTGCAGCCGATCTTCGACGCTCTCAAGCCGGAGGGCGACTTCGGTTCGGTGCACGCGGGCAAGGTCGGCGCGGGCCACTTCGCGAAGATGGTTCACAACGGCATCGAGTACGCCATGATGCAGGCCTACGCCGAGGGCTGGGAGCTGCTGGAGAAGGTCGACTCCGTCACGGACGTCCGCGAGGTCTTCCGCTCCTGGCAGGAGGGCACCGTCATCCGCTCCTGGCTGCTCGACCTCGCTGTCAACGCGCTGGACGAGGACGAGCACCTCGACAAGCTCAGGGGTTTCGCACAGGACTCCGGCGAGGGTCGGTGGACGGTGGAGGCCGCCATCGACAACGCGGTGCCGCTCCCCGCGATCACCGCGTCGCTCTTCGCCCGCTTCGCCTCGCGACAGGACGACTCTCCGCAGATGAAGATGATCGCGGCCCTGCGCAACCAGTTCGGCGGCCACGCCGTCGAGAAGGCCTGATCGACGCCCCGGGTTCTCCACACCCGGGGTGACCCGGTTGTCCACAGCCGGGGAAGAACCTGGGGACCGGGGCGACCCGGACCCCGGGCAGAACCCGAAACACCACGCTGGGGGAGGTCGGCGAACGACCATGCACGTCACGCATCTGTCGCTGGCCGACTTCCGCTCGTACGCCCGGGTCGAGGTTCCGCTCGACCCGGGCGTCACCGCGTTCGTCGGCCCCAACGGGCAGGGCAAGACGAACCTGGTCGAGGCCGTCGGCTACCTCGCCTCCCTCGGCAGCCACCGCGTCTCCTCCGACGCGCCGCTGGTCCGCCTGGGCGCCGAGCGGGCGATCATCCGGGCCAACGTCCGCCAGGGAGAGCGCCAGCAGCTCATCGAACTGGAACTGAACCCGGGCAAGGCCAATCGCGCCCGTATCAACAGGTCCTCGCAGGTCAGGCCCCGTGACGTGCTCGGCATCGTGCGTACCGTGCTGTTCGCGCCCGAGGACCTCGCCCTGGTCAAGGGCGACCCGGGTGAGCGGCGCCGCTTCCTCGACGAGCTGATCACCGCGCGCTCCCCGCGCATGGCGGGCGTCCGCTCCGACTACGACCGCGTCCTCAAGCAGCGCAACACCCTTCTGAAGTCGGCCGCGCTGGCCCGTCGGCACGGCGGCCGCACCATGGATCTGTCCACCCTCGACGTGTGGGACCAGCACCTCGCGCGCGTGGGCGCCGAACTGCTTGCCCAGCGCCTCGACCTGGTAGCCGCCGTCCAGCCACTGGCCGACAAGGCCTACGAACAGCTGGCCCCCGGCGGCGGCCCCGTCGCCCTGGAGTACAAGGCCTCCTCGCCCGGCATCGTGGGCCACGGACGCGAGGAGCTCTTCGCGCAGTTGATCGCGGCCCTGGAGGAGTCCCGCAAGTCCGAGATCGAGCGTGGCGTGACCCTCGTGGGCCCCCACCGCGACGACCTCGTGCTCAAGCTCGGACAGTTGCCGGCCAAGGGATACGCCTCCCACGGCGAGTCATGGTCCTACGCGCTGGCACTGCGCCTGGCCTCGTACGACCTGCTCCGCGCCGAGGGCAACGAACCGGTACTGGTCCTCGACGACGTGTTCGCCGAGCTGGACAGCCGCAGGCGCGAGCGGCTCGCGGAACTCGTCGCCCCGGGCGAGCAGGTACTGGTGACGGCCGCCGTGGACGACGACGTGCCGGGGGTCCTGAGCGGGACGCGGTACGTCGTGTCCGAGGGCACGGTGGAGCGCGTATGACGGAAAACACACCGGCAGCGGGTGCCGAGGGCGCGTCCGGGGACGGCGCCCCCAAGAAGACCCCCGAACCGTCCGGCGTCGACCTCGCGCGCGTGGCGCTGCGCGCCGCGAAAGAGCAGGCACGCGCGCGTGGGGACGCGGCCCAGCAGAAGAAGCAGGCCCGCCGCGGCGGCGGCCTGCGCTCCGGTTCCGGCGCCGACGGGCGTGACCCCATGGCGCTGGGCGCCGCCATCAACCGGCTGCTCACCGAACGCGGCTGGGAGACCCCGGCCGCGGTGGGCGGCGTGATGGGGCGCTGGCCGCAGATCGTCGGCGAGGACCTGGCCAAGCACTGTGTCCCGCTGCGCTACGACGAGGACCCGGCCGAGCGGGTCCTGACCGTGCAGTGCGACTCGACCGCCTGGGCGACCCAGCTGCGCCTGCTGGCCCCTCAGCTCGTCGCGCGGCTCAACCAGGACCTCGGCCAAGGCGCCGTCCGCCTGATCAAGGTCCTGGGCCCCAACGGCCCCGCCCGCCGCTACGGGCCCCTGCGGGCTCCCGGCAGCAAGGGTCCCGGCGACACCTACGGATGACCTCCGCGCGGTGATCGTCCGGGCCCCGGAGATCAACCGCGGCTCGCTCGGGTCCACGCCGGTTCACCCCGTGCCCCTTTCATCACCTCCCTTCACGGGCGTCGCGCGCCCTCTCCGGACCGGCCTGGCCCTGGGCCCGCGGCGACCGAACGTGCGGACCTCTTCCCCTCCTACTCCACCGTGCCACCCGTTATCCCTGTTCAGAGGCGTGCCGGGCGCTTCCCCGCAGCTGTTTCGCGTACCTCGTACGCCTGATCGCGGGGTGCTCCGGAGGGCTGTCGAGGGCAACCGGATGCGGTTGCGAAGACCGACCTGACTTGCCAGTAGCCAAGGGTTGACACCCGGAAGCGCTGAGTGCCGCTGTGAGCCTCTTTGGGCCCGGGTCCGCATATGGGGAGTCGGGCGAGACCGGTTCAGGGCGGCACATGCGGACTCAGGTACCGGCAAACCCCCATCACTGTCGGCGCTACCGGTAGACTGAGGGCTAATCCCGCCCCACTTGTGGGACGCACCGAGCAACGCTGACTAAGGCTTACCAACGCAACACGCCGCAGCCGCTCCGGCCACCCGCCGGGAGTTCGGCTTGTGCTGTGCCAGAAAGGGCGCTTCGTGGCCGATTCCGGCAACCCCAACGAGAACATCCCGTCCATCGACGCCGGCGCGAACGGCGAGGTCACCGCCTCGTACGACGCCAGCGCCATCACCGTCCTCGAGGGTCTGGACGCGGTCCGCAAGCGACCCGGCATGTACATCGGCTCGACCGGTGAGCGCGGGCTCCACCACCTCGTGTACGAGGTCGTGGACAACTCGGTCGACGAGGCGCTGGCCGGCCACGCCGACACGATCGACATCACGATCCTCCCGGACGGCGGCGTCCGCGTCATCGACAACGGCCGAGGCATCCCGGTCGGCATCGTCGCCTCCGAGGGCAAGCCTGCCCTCGAGGTCGTGCTGACCGTCCTGCACGCGGGCGGCAAGTTCGGCGGCGGCGGCTACGCGGTCTCCGGTGGTCTGCACGGCGTGGGCGTCTCCGTCGTGAACGCCCTGTCGAGCAAGGTCTCCGTCGAGGTCAAGACGGACGGCCACCGCCACACGCAGGAATACAAGATGGGCGTCCCCACCGCCCCGCTGGTCCAGCACGAGGCCACCGAGGAGACGGGCACGTCGGTCACCTTCTGGGCCGACGCGGACATCTTCGAGACCACGGAGTACTCCTTCGAGACGCTCTCGCGGCGCTTCCAGGAGATGGCGTTCCTCAACAAGGGCCTGACGATCAAGCTCACGGACGAGCGTGAGTCGGCGAAGGCCACGGCGGGCGCGGACGAGGCGGGTGCGGACGAGAAGGACGAGGTCAAGACCGTCACGTACCACTACGAAGGCGGCATCGTCGACTTCGTGAAGTACCTCAACTCCCGCAAGGGGGAAGTGGTGCACCCCACCGTCATCGACCTCGAGGCGGAGGACAAGGACAAGAGCCTGTCCCTCGAAGTCGCGATGCAGTGGAACAGCGGATACAGCGAGGGCGTGTACTCCTTCGCCAACATCATCCACACGCACGAGGGCGGTACGCACGAGGAGGGCTTCCGTGCGGCGCTGACCTCGCTCATCAACAAGTATGCGCGCGACAAGAAGCTGCTTCGCGAGAAGGACGACAACCTCACGGGTGACGACATCCGCGAGGGTCTGACCGCGATCATCTCCGTCAAGCTGAGCGAGCCGCAGTTCGAGGGCCAGACGAAGACCAAGCTGGGCAACACGGAGGCGAAGACCTTCGTCCAGCGCGCGGTCTACGAACACCTCAACGACTGGTTGGACCGCAACCCGAACGAGGCCGCGGACATCATCCGCAAGTCCATCCAGGCGGCCACCGCGCGCGTGGCGGCCCGCAAGGCGCGCGACCTCACCCGCCGCAAGGGCCTGCTGGAGTCGGCGTCCCTGCCGGGCAAGCTGTCCGACTGCCAGTCGAACGACCCCACCAAGTGCGAGATCTTCATCGTCGAGGGTGACTCCGCCGGCGGCTCGGCCAAGTCCGGCCGTAACCCCCAGTACCAGGCGATCCTCCCGATCCGAGGAAAGATCCTCAACGTCGAGAAGGCGCGGATCGACAAGATCCTGCAGAACCAGGAGATCCAGGCACTGATCTCCGCCTTCGGCACCGGAGTCCACGAGGACTTCGACATCGCGAAGCTCCGCTATCACAAGATCATCCTGATGGCGGACGCCGACGTCGACGGCCAGCACATCAACACCCTGCTGCTGACCTTCCTGTTCCGCTTCATGCGGCCGCTGGTCGAGGCCGGGCACGTGTTCCTGTCGCGCCCGCCGCTCTACAAGATCAAGTGGGGCCGGGACGACTTCGAGTACGCCTACTCGGACCGGGAGCGCGACGCGCTGATCGAGCTGGGCCGCCAGGCCGGCAAGCGTGTCCGTGAGGACTCGATCCAGCGATTCAAGGGTCTCGGTGAGATGAACGCCGAGGAACTGCGCATCACGACCATGGACCAGGAGCACCGCGTCCTCGGCCAGGTCACGCTCGACGACGCCGCCCAGGCCGACGACCTGTTCTCGGTCCTCATGGGCGAGGACGTCGAGGCGCGCCGCGCGTTCATCCAGCGCAATGCCAAGGACGTCCGCTTCCTCGACATCTGAGTCGGTCTCAGCTGACCGCGTCAGAAAGGATCTTCACCAGCAATGACCGACGAGAACACTCCGAGCACCCCCGAAGAGGGCGAGATCGCCCTGCGCATCGAGCCCGTCGGGCTCGAGACCGAGATGCAGCGCTCGTATCTCGACTACGCGATGTCCGTCATCGTGTCGCGCGCGCTGCCCGACGTGCGGGACGGTCTCAAGCCCGTCCACCGGCGCGTCCTGTACGCCATGTACGACGGCGGCTACCGGCCCGAGAAGGGCTTCTACAAGTGCGCCCGCGTCGTCGGCGACGTCATGGGCACCTACCACCCGCACGGTGACTCCTCGATCTACGACGCGCTGGTCCGCCTCGCGCAGCCGTGGTCGATGCGGATGCCGCTGGTGGACTCCAACGGCAACTTCGGCTCTCCCGGCAACGACCCGGCCGCCGCCATGCGGTACACCGAGTGCAAGCTGAAGCCGCTGTCCATGGAGATGGTCCGCGACATCGACGAGGAGACCGTCGATTTCACGGACAACTACGACGGCCGCAACCAGGAGCCGACGGTCCTGCCGGCCCGCTTCCCGAACCTGCTGATCAACGGCTCGGCGGGCATCGCGGTCGGTATGGCCACCAACATCCCGCCGCACAACCTGCGCGAGGTCGCGTCCGGCGCCCAGTGGTACCTGGAGAACCCCGAGGCCTCCCACGAGGAGCTCCTGGACGCCCTGATCGAGCGCATCAAGGGCCCCGACTTCCCGAGCGGCGCCCTGGTCGTGGGCCGCAAGGGCATCGAGGAGGCGTACCGCACGGGCCGTGGCTCCATCACGATGCGCGCGGTCGTCGACGTCGAGGAGATCCAGAACCGCCAGTGCCTGGTGGTCACCGAACTCCCCTACCAGACCAACCCCGACAACCTCGCGCAGAAGATCGCTGACCTGGTCAAGGACGGCAAGGTCGGCGGTATCGCGGACGTCCGGGACGAGACCAGTTCCCGTACCGGCCAGCGCCTCGTGATCGTGCTCAAGAGGGACGCGGTCGCCAAGGTCGTCCTGAACAACCTCTACAAGCACACCGACCTGCAGACGAACTTCGGCGCGAACATGCTGGCGCTCGTCGACGGTGTGCCGCGCACCCTCTCCCTGGACGCGTTCATCCGTCACTGGGTGACGCACCAGATCGAGGTCATCGTCCGCCGGACGAAGTTCCGGCTGCGCAAGGCCGAGGAGCGCGCGCACATCCTGCGTGGCCTCCTGAAGGCCCTGGACGCCATCGACGAGGTCATCGCCCTCATTCGGCGCAGTGACACCGTGGAGATCGCGCGAGAGGGCCTGATGGGCCTCCTGGAGATCGACGAGATCCAGGCGAACGCGATCCTCGAGATGCAGCTCCGCCGGCTCGCCGCCCTGGAGCGCCAGAAGATCATCTCGGAGCACGACGAGCTCCAGGCCAAGATCCGCGAGTACAACGAGATCCTCGCCTCGCCCGAGCGCCAGCGCGGCATCATCAGCGAGGAGCTCGCCGCGATCGTCGAGAAGTTCGGCGACGACCGCCGCTCCAAGCTGGTGCCGTTCGACGGTGACATGTCCATCGAGGACCTGATCGCCGAAGAGGACATCGTCGTCACCATCACGCGCGGTGGCTACATCAAGCGGACGAAGACCGAGGACTACCGCTCGCAGAAGCGCGGCGGCAAGGGAGTCCGCGGCGCGAAGCTGAAGCAGGACGACATCGTCGACCACTTCTTCGTGTCGACGACGCACCACTGGCTGCTGTTCTTCACCAACAAGGGCCGCGTCTACCGCGCCAAGGCGTACGAACTTCCGGACGCCGGCCGGGACGCGCGCGGGCAGCACGTCGCCAACCTGCTGGCCTTCCAGCCGGACGAGGCGATCGCCGAGATCCTCGCCATCCGTGACTACGAGGCGGCGCCCTACCTGGTGCTGGCCACCAAGGGCGGACTGGTCAAGAAGACACCTCTCAAGGATTACGATTCGCCCCGTTCCGGCGGTGTCATCGCGATCAACCTCCGCGAGACGGAGGACGGTTCCGACGACGAACTGATCGGAGCCGAACTCGTCTCGGCCGAAGACGATCTGCTGCTGATCAGCAGGAAGGCCCAGTCGATCAGGTTCACCGCTACGGACGACGCTCTGCGACCGATGGGCCGTGCGACCTCGGGCGTCAAGGGAATGAGTTTCCGCGAGAGCGACCAGCTTCTCTCGATGAATGTTGTTCGACCCGGTACGTTCGTGTTCACTGCCACAGACGGTGGGTACGCGAAGCGGACCAACGTCGACGAGTACCGCGTCCAGGGTCGCGGTGGCCTGGGTATCAAGGCCGCCAAGATCGTCGAGGACCGCGGTTCTCTCGTCGGTGCGCTGGTGGTCGAGGAGACCGACGAGATCCTCGCCATCACGCTGTCCGGCGGTGTGATTCGTACGCGAGTCAACGAGGTCAGGGAGACGGGCCGTGACACCATGGGCGTCCAACTGATCAACCTGGGCAAGCGCGATGCCGTGGTCGGTATCGCTCGTAACGCCGAGGCCGGTCGTGAGGCGGAGGAGGTCGACGGCGGAGACGCTGTCGACGACGTCGCCGAGGGCGTCGAGGCCGTCGGTACGGAAGAGGGCGATCCGTCCTCGGCCGAGTAGCGCGAGGAGTGAGTTCATCGTGAGCGGAGCCACGGGCGCCGGATCGACCGGTACGGAAACGGACGGCGGCCGTGGCCCCGCCATGGATGAGGACGACTCCCATGACTCTCATGGATCCCAGGGGGGAACTGTGACGGACACCCGAGGCCAGCAGGCCCAGCAGTACGCGGGCGGGCAGGCGGCCCCGGCCGGGGCGACCTCGGCGCCGAGCGCGCCGGCGGCGGGACCGGCACTGCCGGGCTCACCGCTGCCGGGCGAGCGGAACGGGCAGCAGCCCGCCCAGCCGTATCACCCGCCGCAGGCGTACCCGGCTCAGGCGCCTTCGGGCGCCGTCCGCCGACCGCGCACCGGCGCGCGCACCACACCGCGCACCCGCAAGGCACGACTGCGGGTGGCCAAGGCCGACCCGTGGTCGGTGATGAAGGTCAGCTTCCTGCTCTCCATCGCGCTCGGCATCTGCACGATCGTGGCGGCCGCGGTGCTGTGGATGGTCATGGACGCCATGGGCGTCTTCTCGACCGTCGGTGGCACGATCTCCGAGGCGACGGGCTCGAACGAGTCGAACGGCTTCGACCTTCAGTCGTTCCTCTCGCTCCCGCACGTCCTGATGTTCACGTCCGTCATCGCGGTCATCGACGTCGTCCTCGCGACGGCTCTCGCGACCCTCGGCGCGTTCATCTACAACCTCTCCGCCGGCTTCGTCGGCGGTGTCGAGCTGACCCTCGCGGAGGACGAGTGAGGGCCCGCTCAAACGCCCTCTGACTATCGATTTTGGGACTGGCCGCGTCGTGCGCTAATCTTCAGAGGTCAGCGCGCGGGACACACACCGCAAAGCGCGGCGGGGCTATAGCTCAGTTGGTTAGAGCGCATCCCTGATAAGGATGAGGCCACAGGTTCAAATCCTGTTAGCCCCACAGCATCAAGACCCCCAACCGGTTCCGGTTGGGGGTCTTTGCGTTGCGCGTCCGCGGGGTTGTGCGGGGTGTGGCGGGCTTCACGAGGGCGGGGGCCTGGATGCGTCACAGAGGCCGCCACAGATGTCCCCGCGCAGCCAGGAGTCGTTCCGGCGGGATGCCTCCGCGGTGGGCGACGGGCTCCCGAGAGGTGCGGCGGTGGCATGCCCCTCTGTCGGGGCGATGGGGCGCGGTCTGTGCGGTGGTGGGGCACCTGGCGCTGCCGTGGCGGGGACGGCTGCCGCACGGCGGGGTCAGGTGTGCTCCGTTGGCCGGCCACGGGGTGGGACGTCGAAGGCCCGGCAACTCGTCCGAGTCGCCGGGCCTTTGCCCTGGGTGCTTTGTACGCAAGTTCGCCGCTACGTCAGGGGGTCTGTGGGGGCTGTGCAAGGTGAGGCTGGGAGAAAGAAAAGAGGGGTCGAGAAAGCGAGTTGTGGCAGGGGGTGTTGATAAAGGGTGGTGCCGAAGGAGCAGCAGTACGGAGGAGTACGTGAGGCGGGATGCGGTGGGGCGCCATGGTCGAGGAAGGGCCAGGGGCGAAGCTCACGTGGGGACGGTGTCCCGTAGGTGGTTCTGTCCTTGGTTCCCGCACTCGGTTCTCGGACCGGCTCTCGTACGGCGTCGTGCTCCGTACGGTGTTCTCCCCGTGGTTCCTCTCGCGCTGGTCAACGCTGGAGGGGCACCGGAGCCCTGAGGGGCGCGATCGCGGCCGTGTCGGTCGCCGCGAGGGCCGCGGGGTCGGAGCAGGCGGCGGTGCGATCGGCCAGTCCTTCCGCCTCGGTCAGGCCTTCAACTTCGGTCAGACCCTCCGCCTCGGTGAGGGCGGCGGTGTCCGTCGCGTCCTCCTCGGCCGGCGCGCGGTGGCGGCAGCTCGGCGAGGAGCCGTGGGCCTCGGCGCGGATCCGTTGCTTCATCGTCGGGGGGAGTGCCCGGCTGAAGGACAGGGTCCAGGGGGAGAGCGCCGGGGCCGTCACAGCGGCCTCGGTGTTGCGGGCCACGGGGGCCTGCGGTACGGCGGCGGCCGCGGTGGTCGTGATGAGTCCGAGCGTCGTGCACAGAGCCAGGAACGCGGTGACGATCGCGGTCCACAGCTTCATGACCTTGTTCTGGGTCATGGCCCCTCACTTTCGGGTCAGGCGATTTGCGTACTTTCCTCATGATGTGTATGCGGACCGCGAAGTGGTGGACCGACGCCCGTGGCGCGTCGATGTTCAGATGAACACCACCCGGATGGCCGCAAGAGACCGGGAAAGTCCCCAGATGCCACTGAAAGTCACTTTCTGTGACATGTGATCACCCTCAGATCGGGGTGGTGAAGTCCGGTCCTACTGCTGTTCTCAGGGCCGGAGTTGAGGGCTGAACCAGGTCACCGATCGGTATCGGTCGGTGTGTATAGTCGGGCGCCAGAAGTCCCCTACGTCAACGAAAGACGAGGTCGCGCGGTGAAGAAGCTTCTCCTGGTCACACTGGCCGCCATCGGCGGGCTCCTCGTGTACCGCCAGATCCAGGCGGATCGCGCCGAGCAGGATCTGTGGACGGAGGCGACCGACTCCGTGCCTACGGGTTCGTGAGTACCGACAACAGTCTCAGAGCAGACCCCGGCCGCCCTGGCGGTCGGGGTTTTGTGTTGTCCGGGCCCTCTCCGGTTGACGAAGGCGAGCGGACGGGGTTCCGGGGCGGCAGCTGACCGTCGTACGGCCGTTCCCTTTCGGCCGCTCCCCGGGATAGCCCGGGTGCTGCCGTGGCCGAGGGGGCAGGATGGGGCCACGCCAGGGGGCTACGACGAGGGGTGGCGCGTGATGGGGGTGCGCACGGAGAGCCGGCGTGCGAGAACGTGGCACGGCAGGGCCTTCACGGTCGCGGCGGCGGCGACGCTCTGCGGGGCACTGACTCCCGCAGGCTGGGCCGCGGACGGGACGCCGGGCCCGTACTCCTTCGCCGAGGACGCCACCACCGTCCGGGGCGCCGAGGGCACCACCGACTCGGCACGGCTTGAGGCGGGCCACACGTACAAGAGCTCCATCGGGCCCTCCGGCCGGGGTGGGAGGCTCTACTACCGTCTCGAACTCGACGCCGCCTCCACCGCGTACGTCTCCGCAACGGCCGTCCCCCGGCCCGGCGCGGGCGTCTCCTACGCGGACGGTCTCAAGGTCTCCCTGCAGGACGGCAACGGCCGCAACTGCTCCCCCTCCGGCAGTGCCCACTTCGGCGCCACCCAGAGTCCGCACCCCATCGCGGCCTGGGCGGCACGGGAAACGGGCGGCAAGCAGTACGCCTGCCAGACGGCCGGGACGTACTACGTGGTCGTCGAGCGCAGTGGAGCGGGCACTTCGAAGGAATCTCCGGGGGCCACGTCGGGAGGCTCGGCTGATCCGAAGGGCTCGGCGTCGCGGGCGTGGGACCTGGAGATCGGCTACGTGTCGGAGCCGGGTCTGAAGGAGGCGCGCTCCACAACCGCGCCGGAAGCCTGGGACTCCGCGACTCCTGAAGCTCTCGCGGGCGCGGCGCGGCACCGCGAAGGTGGAGCAGGGTTCAGCACCGCGACCACCCTGGGACAGGGCGTCTGGCGGGACGGCATCAGCCCGGGAGAGACCCGCTTCTACAAGGTCCCGGTCGACTGGGGGCAGCAGTTCTACGCCACCGCCGACCTGGGCAGTTCGAGCGGTGGCGACGGCTACGTCGGCACTGCCCTGGCCGTGTCGCTCTACAACCCGGTCCGCGGCTTCGTCGACGCTGTCGGCTCCGGATACGACGGCAGGCAGCGGTCCGCCGCGCTCGCTCCCGTTCCTCCGGTCGCCTACGAGAACCGCTACGCGCTCAGCGACCGCGTGAGCGGTATGCGGTTCGCCGGCTCCTACTACCTCGTGGTCCATCTTGCCGCGCAGGTCGCCGACCGGTTCGGCGACGGCCCGCTCGGGCTGACCCTGCGGGTCCGTGTGACCGGAGCGGCACGCTCAGGGCCTGCCTACGCGGGGCGCGCCCTGCCACGGGACGTGTTCGACGTCGCAGCGGGCGACAGCGGCACAGCGGGCGGTCCGACGGGCACGGGGAACGGCGACGGCCGAAGCACCACGATGAAACTGCTCGCCGTGGGCGGCATCGGTCTGGGAAGCCTGCTGGTGCTGACGCTGGGAGCGTGGACCGTGGCCGCACGACGGCGGCGGCCGATACGGGCTCCCTGGCCCGCATCGGAGGAGGCGGACACCGTTCCGGGTCCCCTGCCCGCACCGGATCCCGCGCCCTGGGACCACGGCGCACCACGGAGCTGGTGACGCCCTCCTCAGAGGGCGCGGCGGGGCCGGTGCCACGGTCTTTCGGATCTCGGCCGGTTCTCAGATCTGGGTCAGTGCCCAGAACCCCACCGCGAAACAGGCCAGCGCCAGCACCAGCATCGGGATCGCGATCTTCGCCGGCGGTCCCGGGCGCGGTCGTGCCCGCTTTCCCCGGTGCCCAGGAGTCGCCGCTGCTGGAGGTGCGACCTGCTGAGGCGGAACCTGGGCGGATCGAGCGGTGTAAGAAGCAGTAGGGGTGTACGCGTGCTGCTGCATCGCTGTGGCCGGAGGCTCGGGCCGGTGGGGGAACGGCGCGTGCGGAGTCGGAGTCGGGGTGGGCTCCGACTCCGGGAGACCAGGGGGAACGAGCGCCGAAGGCGGTGAGAGGGGCGGGAGCGGGACCGAGGTGGGGGGAGTGGGCGTTTCTGCCTCGCTCCCGACCTGATGGGTAGGGGACTGCCGGGGTGCGTGCGTAGGTTCGGTCTGAGGCCGCGGCAGGGGCTGGGGGGTTGCCCGCTGTTGTGGCGAGGAGTCGGATGCGACGGCGGGCCTCGGCGGCGGCAGGAGGAAGCTGCCGGTGTCCGACATCGAGGAGCGGGGTGTGGGGGCGGGAATCGAGGGCGCCGCAGTGCCGGCGCCGGGCTCGGGAACGCCTCCGACATCGTCGGTGGCACCGTCGGAGGTGCCGTCCGTGGCGACTTCGGCTGGGGAGACCGGGTCTGCCTGGGACGCGGGGTCGGATCCGGTGCTAGTGCTGGCGTCGTCGCCGCTACCGGCATTCGACAGGGGGCCTGCATTGGCTCCCAGCAGCGAGCCCGTACCTGCGTGAGACAAAGAAGGAGCCCTGTCCGAAGCGCTGTCCGCGGTGCCGCCTGGGTTGTTGTCCGAGCCGGGGCCGAGATGCGCTGCCGTGCTGTCCGGGTGCCCGGGGGAGAACAGGGCCGCCGGATTCCCGCCCGAAGGCGTCGAAGCCGACCCTTTTCCGAGAGGTCCCTCCGGCCCGAATCCCATCGGCAGTGGACCGAGTTGGTCGAACACCTCGATGAGTTCGTCGTCGGGGCCGGGCTCCGGGAGCAGTTCGGCGGCTGCGGCGAGCGCCTTGCGCGCGCCGGTGGCGGTACGGAACCGGGCCTGTGGATCCGGCTGGAGGAGTGTCGCCACCACCTGCCACAGGGGCTCGGGTATGCCCCGGGGGGCGGGCGGTGTGCCGTGCTCGGCGAAGTACTCGATCAGCGCCTTGGCGTCCGGCTTGGCGCCTTCCAGGAGGTAGAGGGCGACCAGGCCCACGGCGAACAGGTCCGCGGGGAAGTCGGGCTCGGATCCGAGCATCTGCTCGGGGGCGAAGTAACCGGGCGTCCCCACCACGTAGTTGGTCTCCGTGAGCCGGGGCTCACCGAGCCGCATCGCGATGCCGAAGTCGGACAGCCGCAGCCGCGGCCGGCCGGTACCGGTGGCTTCGAGGAGCACGTTGGCGGGCTTGACGTCGCGGTGCACGACCCCTTCCGCGTGCACGGCCGCGAGGCCCGCGAGGAGTTGGTCGACCAGTGTGTGGACGAAGACCGGAGGCAGCGGCCCGTAGTCGTTGACCAGGTGCACCAGGGAGCCTCCGGCGACAAGGTCCATGGTGAACAGGACCTTGTCGTCGTCCGCCGCCCAGCTCGCGGGAGCCAGCACGTGCGGATGATCGATCCGCAGGGCCTGCTCCCGCACGAAGCGCAACAGGGCGTGCGCATCGCTCTGTTGGAGCACCTTGGCGGCGACATAGCGGCGTCGCCGGTGGTCCCAGGCGCGCCAGACGGCGCCGACTCCCCCGCGCCCGATCGGGTCGACCAGTTCGTACCGACCTGCGAAGACCTCACCCATGGTCGTGCGTCGCTCCCCTTCGGCGGTCGCTCCGGAGACCTCTTCCGAGGTGCCCGGCTGCCTGACGTGCGGCGGCTGGAAGGTCGTGCGGGCCTTCACTGGCCGGATGTTCGGCGGCCGGGCGGCCTGCTCAGTTCTGGTGGGACTGGTAGTGCGCGACCGCGTCCGAGGTGCGGCCGGCGCCGTAGACCCGGAGGAACTCTGCCAGTTCCGGATGGGTCGGGGCGAGGGTGTCCGCCGCGTCGATGATGTCTCCGGCGGCGGCGACCGACCGCAGCAGGGACTGGATCTCACGGACCACACGCTTGACCGTCGGGGCGCCCGAACTGGTCGTGGACTGCGTGGTGTTGCTCAGCACCGATCCCCCCTGGGACTTCTTGATCTCGTCCATCCGCTCGGTCGCCTCGGCGGCGCTGACGCTGCCGTCGGCGACCTGACCCGCCAGGTCCTGCAGAAGCTGTACGCGCTGGACCACCGCGGGATTGCCGATCTTGGCCCGCTGACCGCTCATCAGCTGCGACAGCATGGGAGCGGAGAGGCCCAGCACGCCGGCAAGACGGGCCTGGTTCAGGCCCAGGTCCTCTATGAGCCTACGGAAGAGCGCCCCCAGAGGCTCCCCGTACCAGTTCCGCTGCAGCTCCCGGGCTCTCGCGGTTGCTTCCTGCTGTGCGGCGTCCATTGCGTCTCCCCATCGCTTCCCCAAGTACCGCGGTTCGCTGTCGCGAACCACGTCGAGCATCTTACGGAGAGTGGTCGTCCACGGGGACCCCCAATCTTTTTGCGAGATCCCGGGGGTGACCCGGTACTCTGGTCTGCGGCGCCCGTCGACAGGTGGTTCCTGTGGCCGGACGCTCCTCTTACGGGGCCTTAGCTCAGTTGGTAGAGCGCTGTCTTTGCATGGCAGATGTCAGGGGTTCGACTCCCCTAGGCTCCACAACCCGGACCGGCCAGACGCCCTCAGCGGCGGCTGGCCGGTCTTTTGCATGTTCGGCTCCCACCGTCGGCAGGTCCGTCGAGTGACGCCTTCCGGGTGGGATCCAGGGCATCGAGAAGGCGACCGGTGAACTGCGTCACGCGCGTTCTCTTTGCAGTCGTTGCATTTCTTTGCGCAAACGTGGACTGGAGGAAGGGTGCTCGCGGTGGCCGTACGGACGTCGGCTGCGGCGCCTCGGTCGGGCGGTCGGAGTTCGAGCCCCTGTGTGAGCTGGCATGCGGCAGGTCGCGTAGCCGTGCAGGTGCAGCCCGTCAACAACATCTCCACGGATGCTGCACACGAAGACCGTTGCAAACGTCATCGCGATCGGGGTGGGTAAATCGGGCCCGAGGCGGCCGGTCGTTGTTCCACGTGAAACATCGCCGCGGGGCAGGAGACCCTCAAGTCTCCTGCCCCGCGGCGATGTTGTGAGTCGGCCGGGCTCAGCGCAGATCGTCGCGCTCGGCCGCCTCTTCCTGTGCTTCCTTGACCTGCACCTCGGGGTCCAGGTCGGACTGGCCGCTGCCGTCGACGGACGTCAGGCGCCCGGTCTCGGGTACCTCGGTCGCGGCCGGCGGTTCGACCAGCCAGTCGGGGTTGGCCTGCTTGTCCCACCACTTCCAGGCGGCGAAAGCACCGCCCGCCACGATCCCCAGCACGGCCAGTCCCTTCACGAGACGGCCGGTCCTCGCCCGCCGCTCGTGCTTGCGGACCAGCTTCTGGATCTCCTTCGGCGAGACCTGACCACGCAGCGCGGCAATGGCCGCCGCGCCACGGGACGCGGCTTCCTCCCCGACGGGCTGAGCGGCTGCCACCGCCTGCTCGATCTTCGGCTTGGAATAGACGGCGGCCTGGCGAGCCGCCTTCCGGGTGCGCACGGCCGCCTCTTGGGCAGCCTGGTCGACCTTCGGCGGAACATGAGTGCGGGCCTGCTCAAAGCGCGGCGCGAGATGGGCGTCGTACTGCACACGGGCCTGCTCGGCGGCCTGCGACACCTTCGGCGCCAGCCGAACGCGTGCTTCGGTCGCGTAGTACGCAGCCCTGTCCTTGGCGGTGTCGGCGTAAGGCGCCACCACTTCCGCGGCGTGCAGCACGCTGTCCTTCGCCGAGCCGGTCGCGGCGCGCACGCTGTCGATGCGGGTCACGGGTTTCCTCCTCCTCGGTGGCGTACGTCGGGGGTTCGGGTACCCCCAAAGACACACAGTTCACCTTTCCACCCCTACGGGGATCATGCCCGCCTGACGGGGCCGGGGCATGTGAGGACGGGCATCCGTGTCACGGGTGGTGAGTCCTGGGACGACGGACCCGCCTCAGCCGGTCAGGTGTCGATCACATGAGATAGCGGAAAAATACGGGCAACGGGAGCTTGTCGTCGACAATGTCACGGATCGCCGCCCCTCGCCTCCGTCCCGGAAGGACTCGGCCTGATTTCTCCAAGCCCGTTGCGCGGATGCCCGCCCCGGCGGTGGCGGACGGGCGTCCGGGGTCCCCGTCCGTGCGAGGATCGGTCAGTCAAAAGAAGGCAACGGAAGGCAGATCGTGGCCGAGCAGCTTTACGCCACCCTGAAGACCAACCAAGGCGACATCGAGATCCGGCTTCTGCCGAACCACGCGCCCAAGACGGTCCGGAACTTCGTCGAGCTCGCCAAGGGTGAGCGTGAGTGGGTCAACCCGGAGACGGGTGCGAAGTCGACCGACAAGCTGTACGACGGCACGGTCTTCCACCGGGTGATCAGCGGCTTCATGATCCAGGGCGGTGACCCCCTCGGCAACGGCACCGGTGGCCCCGGCTACCAGTTCGAGGACGAGTTCCACCCGGACCTGTCCTTCAACAAGCCCTACCTGCTCGCCATGGCCAACGCCGGCCCGGGCACCAACGGCTCGCAGTTCTTCATCACCGTCTCCCCGACGGCCTGGCTGACCCGCAAGCACACCATCTTCGGCGAGATCACGGACACGGCCAGCCAGAAGGTCGTGGACGCCGTCGCCGCCACGCAGACCAACCCGCGCACCGACCGCCCGGTCAACGACGTCGTCATCGAGTCGGTCGTCGTCGAGACCCGCGAGGGCTGAGCCGGCCGGATCCGCGCCGTCAGGTGCGGAGAATCAGGGCAGGACAGCCCCGGCTTCGACCGATCAGGCGGGGAACCAAACGCCCCGTTCATCCGTAAGGATGGACGGGGCTGCGCGTTGTGCGCACGGACCCGTTGTGAGCGCGTGCGAGCCGCCGTACGGAGATTGAGGGGACCCCATGGACCAGCCGCCCGGCAGCCCGCAGGGGCCGCGGGACCAGGGATCGCAGGACGCCCACGACCTGCCGACCTGCTATCGGCACCCGGACCGCGAGACAGGGGTGCGCTGCACCCGCTGCGAGCGTCCGATCTGCCCGGAGTGCATGGTCAGTGCCTCCGTCGGCTTCCAGTGCCCCGATTGCATCCGCGGCGGCTCCGGCACCGGGCACGCCTCGACGGCCACGCAGCCCCGGACGATCGCAGGCGGCACGGTGACCGCGGACCCGCGGTTTGTGACCAAGGTGTTGATCGGCCTCAATGTGGCCCTCTACCTGGTACAGCGCGTGGTGGGTGACTCGTTCACCGACCAGTTCACCCTCTTCGGCCGGGCCTTGCTCTCCGGCGAGCTCCAAGGTGTGGCCGAGGGCCAGTGGTACCGGATGCTGACGTCGATGTTCCTCCACGGCAGTCCCACCCACATCATCTTCAACATGCTCACCCTGTGGTGGATCGGCGGTCCGCTGGAGGCGGCTCTCGGCCGGGCCCGCTATCTCTCCCTCTACTTCATCTCCGGCCTTGCGGGCAGCGCACTCTGCTACCTCCTCACCGCTCCCAATCAGCCGTCGCTCGGTGCCTCTGGTGCGATCTACGGCCTGTTTGGAGCCACAGCCGTCCTGATGCGACGCCTGAACAGCGACATGCGCCCGATCATCGCCCTGCTGGTGATCAACCTGATCTTCACCTTCGGCTGGAGCGGTATCGCCTGGCAGGCGCACATCGGTGGGCTGGTCGCCGGTGTGGTGGTCGGCTACGCGATGGTGCACGCACCGCGTGAACGGAGGAACCTCGTCCAGTACGGAGTGTGCGCGCTCTTCCTGGTCGTCGTCGTGGGGACGACGCTGCTGAGGACCGCTCAGCTCACCTGAGGACGTCCTCGGCTCAGGTGAGGGGTGATGTTGTCCACAGACTGTGGCGGATCTTGTGCACGCTGTGGGGGAACAGCTGTGCCCCCTGTCACTGACCTGAGTTTCCGCAGGTCGGACAGGGGGCGAACAGGTTTCCGGATCCCGGTAGGTCAGTCACACCGGCGTCAACCGCTGATGAGTTATCCACAGATCGTCTTTCTTTTCCACCTGTGGACAACTGCTGTGGATAACTCAGTGGATAGCCGTGGGCAGAGCTGGCGCCCGACTGCTCACCTGTGAGTGGAAGGAGTCACTTCCACTGCGTGGAGACACCGAATCCGGCCGCGATGAAGCCGAAGCCGACCACGATGTTCCAGTTGTCGAGGGCGTCGATCGGCAGGCTGCCGTCTGTCACGTAGAAGACGACGATCCAGGCGAGGCCGATGAGGAACATGGCCAGCATGACCGGGGCGACCCAGGTGTTGCTGGTCAGCTTGATGGTGGACGCCTGCTTCGCCGGGGGCGGCGTGTAGTCGGCCTTCTTGCGGATACGTGACTTCGGCACGAGGGTCTCTCCTGTCGATGCGCTGCGTGGCCGCGCAGGGAACTGGGGCGGGCTCCGGGGCAGCGTACAAGGGGACACTGAGTGCTCCCCCGGGCGTCCGTTAGCGTAGTGCTTCCGCGGCGCCTAAGGAGATAAGGGTACGTTGAGCAATTCTGCCGACTCCCCCGGGACGGGTCCCAGTCCTGCCGGAAAGCGCCGTTTCCGGCCTGTACGCGTGCTCACGGCGGCCGTCTTCGCCCTGGCCGGGCTCATCTTCTTCACGAGCTTCGACACGGCCAAGGGAACGAACATCCGGACGGACACCTCCCTGCTGAAGCTCTCCGACCTGATCCAGGAGCGCAGTCACAAGAACGCGACGCTGGACGAGTCCAACGGTGCTCTGCGCGACGACGTGGACTCCCTCGCCGGCCGCGAGGACGGCAGCAGTGAGGCCGAGGACGCCAAGCTGGCCGCCCTGGAGCAGCACGCCGGCACCAAGAAGCTCAAGGGCAAGGCCGTCACGGTCACGCTCAACGACGCTCCGCCGAACGCCACCGCCAAGCTGCCCGGCTATCCCGAGCCCCAGCCCGACTACCTCGTCATCCACCAGCAGGACCTCCAGGCCGTGGTCAACGCCCTGTGGCAGGGCGGCGCCGAGGGCATCAAGGTCATGGACCAGCGGCTGATCTCCACGAGTGCCGTGCGCTGCGTGGGCAACACCCTGATCCTCCAGGGCCGCGTCTACTCGCCCCCGTACAAGATCACCGCGATCGGTGATCCGAAGAAGCTGCAGGACGCGCTCGCTGCTTCCCCGGCGATCCAGAACTACATGGTCTACGTCAACGTCTACGGGCTCGGCTGGAAAGTCGCGGAGAACGGGACGGTGACTCTTCCCGGCTACTCGGGCACAGTGGATCTCCACTACGCGAAGCCCGTGGAGTAACCGCGCGCCATCGCGGAGCAGTGGGCGAAGCCTGTTGAGCGAGCTGCCGCCAGGGGGACCTTGTGTCGGTGCGAGTGGTCGTCAGGACCATCAGTGAGCTGTGCATCACGGTGGGCAGCCTCATCGTGCTCTTCGTGGTCTACGTGCTCTTCTGGACCGGCGTGAAGGCCGACAGCGCGATGGACCACCAGATCGACGTCCTCCAGAAACAGTGGTCGAAGGGCGCGGTCACCCAGAAGCCGACCACCCCCGACGACCCCTCGGCTTCTCCGGCTCCCTCCGGCTCCGCGGGGGCCACGGCCGGTGCCGCCTCCGCGACCCCGAAAGAGCCGGGCCCGTACAAGTACGGGGGCCCCTTCGCGGTCATGTACATCCCGCGGCTTGGTTTCACGTGGAACAAGCCCGTGCTCGAAGGCACCGCCACGAACGTGCTGAAGAAGGGGCTCGGCCACTACCGGGGTACCGCCCAGCTCGGCCAGGAGGGCAACTTCTCGGTCGCCGGCCACCGGCGCACGTACGGCGATCCCTTCAAGGACTTTCCACGGCTGCGACGCGGAGACGCGGTGGTGCTCACCGACGGGACGACCTGGTTCACGTATCGGATCGACAAAGGCCCCTACAAAACCGTGCCGTCGGACATTGAGGTGATCGACCCTGTGCCACGTAAATCCGGGTACACGCGGCCGGGGCGCTATCTCACGCTGACCACGTGCGATCCGGAGTGGGGTCACAGTCACCGGCTGATCGTCTGGGCGCACCTTGATTCCACGCAGCCTGTGGAGGCAGGGAAACCGGCGGCTCTGCGCCGTTAGTCTGTTGACGTACGGCGACGGAAGGGACGGCATGTACGGCTGGATCTGGCGGCATCTGCCGGGGACCGTGTGGGTGAAGGCCCTGGTCTCCCTCGTGCTCGTCCTGGCAGTGGTCTACGTGCTGTTCCAGTACGTCTTTCCGTGGGCCGAACCGCTGCTGCCCTTCAATGATGTGACGGTGGACAACCAGTGAGCACGCGCATCCTCGTCGTGGACAACTACGACAGCTTCGTCTTCAACCTGGTCCAGTACCTGTACCAGTTGGGCGCCGAGTGCGAGGTGCTGCGCAACGACGAGGTGTCGACCGCGCACGCACAGGACGGCTTCGACGGCGTTCTCCTGTCCCCGGGGCCGGGCGCTCCCGAGCAGGCCGGCGTCTGCATCGACATGGTCCGGCACTGCGCCGACACCGGGGTCCCCGTCTTCGGCGTCTGCCTCGGGATGCAGTCGATGCAGGTGGCGTACGGCGGGGTCGTCGACCGGGCCCCCGAGCTGCTGCACGGGAAGACCTCGCTCGTGGAGCACCACGGCAAGGGCGTCTTCGCCGGTCTGCCGTCGCCGTTCACCGCGACCCGCTACCACTCGCTGGCGGCCGAGCCGGAGACGGTCCCGGCCGAGCTCGAGGTCACGGCCCGCACGCACGACGGCATCGTCATGGGCCTCAGACACCGCGAACTCCCCGTCGAGGGAGTGCAGTTCCACCCCGAGTCAGTACTCACCGAGCACGGCCACCGGATGCTCGCCAACTGGCTGCACGAGTGCGGAGACAAGGTCGCCGTGGCGAGGTCGGCGGGGCTCGCCCCGGTGGTGGGCAGGGCCACGGCGTGACCGCGCTGCGCCCCGAGCGCGAGAGTTCCTCCTACGGCGGCCAGGCCGCTTACGGGGGCGCTGACGCGTTCGAGGGTGCGGGCACCCAGGCGTTCGGTGGCGCGGGTGGCTTCGAGCCGGCGGTCGGAGGGTTCGCCGACCCACTGACGGATCCCTTGCCGGGTCAAGCACAGGCACAGGGGCAGGCCCAGACACAGGCCCAGGCCCGGACCCAGGAGTACGGCCCGGACGGGTATGGACTCCAGTGGTCCTCCGGTCAGCCACCGGCACCGCAGCCGTCGCGAACCGCCCGGTCCGCCCCACGCTCCGCGTCGTCCTACGAGGAAGCGGTCGCCGCGCTGCCCCTGGACGACGAGACGGTCGCGTTGCGGCTCGCCGATCTGCCGAGGACCGGCGAGGGAAGCCCGGCCGGAACCGCGGGGACGTCCGCACCCGGTGGCCGTGCGGCCCGTCGTAAGGCGGCCAGGCGCCGCGGACGGCACGGGGGCTCCCAGGAGCCACAGGGGCCACAGGAGTCCGCTCAGGGGGCCGCTGAGGCCCCTCTGAGCCGGATGGAGGCCCGACGGGCGGCCCGGGCGCGCAAACCCAGCACGGGTGTCCTGGTGAGCCGGATGATCGGCGAGGTGTTCATCACCACCGGCGTCCTCATGCTGCTGTTCGTGACCTACCAGCTGTGGTGGTCGAACGTGCGGGCGCACCAGCAGGCGGGCAGCGCCGCTCATCACCTCCAGCAGGACTGGGCGGACGGCAAGCGGAACCCCGGGACGTTCTCGCCCGGGCAGGGGTTCGCCATCCTGCACATCCCGAAGCTGGACGTCGTCGCGCCGATCGCCGAGGGCATCAGCAAGACGCAGGTGCTCGACCGGGGCATGGTCGGCCACTACGGCGAGGGCGATCTCAAGACGGCGATGCCGGACGCCAAGACGGGCAACTTCGCGCTCGCCGGGCACCGCAACACCCACGGCGAGCCGTTCCGCTACATCAACCGGCTCCAGCCGGGCGACGAGATCGTGGTCGAGACGCAGGACGACTACTACGTCTACAAGATGTCGTCGATCCTTCCGGTCACGAGTCCGAGCAACACCAGCGTGCTCGACCCGGTCCCCAAGGGGTCCGGGTTCACGGCACCGGGCCGCTACATCACATTGACCACCTGCACACCGGAGTTCACCAGTAAGTACCGGATGATCGTCTGGGGCAAGATGGTCGAGGACCGGCCACGCAGCAAGGGAAAACCGGACGCGCTGGTCGGCTGACGGCGCCGGCCGGGCAGCGGGCGGGGACGCACGAAACGCATGAACGCGCCAAGCGCACAGGACGCGGGACGCGTGCGTGCACGCGGCACACGTACGCGAGACAACAGCGGGACAGAACAAGACGGGGCGGATGAACAGTGGCAGCGAGCACCGACCACGACGAGCGCGCCGCGGCGGAGGCCGGATCCCCACCGGACGGTGAAGCGACCACGGACCGCCGGCGCATCGGATGGTTCGCGATGATCGTCAGCGTCTTCGGTGAACTGCTGATCACCACGGGCCTGGTGCTCGGACTGTTCGTCGTCTACTCGCTGTGGTGGACGAACGTCGTCGCCGACCGGGCGGCCCACCAGCAGGGCGACAAGGTGCGCGACGACTGGGCGCAGGGCAGAGGACCCGGCGGCCCGGGCGCCCTGGACACCAAGGCGGGCATCGGCTTCCTGCACGTTCCGTCGATGAAGAACGGCGAGGTCCTCGTCGAGAAGGGCACGTCGACGAACATCCTCAACGACGGTGTCGCCGGCTACTACACGAACCCCGTCAAGTCGTCCCTCCCGACGACCGGCAAGAACGGCAACTTCACGCTCGCCGCGCACCGGGACGGCCACGGCGCGAAGTTCCACAACATCGACAAGGTCAGGAAGGGCGACGCGGTCGTCTTCGAGACCAAGGACAAGTGGTACGTGTACAAGGTCTTCGGCATCCTCCCGGAGACCTCGAAGTACAACGTCAAGGTTCTCCAGACGGTGCCCAAGCAGTCAGGGAAGACGAAGCCGGGGCACTACATCACGCTGACCACGTGCACGCCGGTGTACACCTCCCGCTACCGCTACGTGGTCTGGGGCGAACTGGAGCGCGTCGACAAGGTCGACAACGCCCGGACGCCGCCGAAGGAACTGCGCTGACTCCACGGCCACCGCCACGGGCCCGGGCACGAGCACGGCCACGAGCACGAGCGCGGGCATGCGGGACATGGCACAGGGGCCCGGTACTCCTCGGAGTACCGGGCCCCTACATGGTGGCCTTGCCAGTTCAGCGGCTAGTTGCCGCCGATGAACCCGCCACCGCCGTTGTCGTTCCCGCCGTTGTTGTTGCCCCCGATGTTGACGGTCGTGAGGGTGACCGTCGTGTTGTCGGGGCTGTCGACCGGGCTGTTGGCGCCTGGGTTCTGCTGGATCACGGTGGCGCCGTCGCTTCCGTCACTGCCGGGGGCGAACTGGATGTTGTTGAAGCCGGCCTGCTGCAGGATCTGCTTGGCCTCGTTCACCTTCTTGCCGACGACGCTCGGCACGGCGGACTGCTTCTTGGCCTTGCCGATCTGGATCTGCACCTTGGAGTTGGGATCCACCTTGTTGCCGGCCGTAGGCGTCGTGGCGATGACCTTGCCGACCAGGTTCTGGTCGTCGGTCTCGACGTCGGTGCACTCGCCCACGAGGTTGCTGGCCGTCATCTGCGCCTTGGCCTGGTCGCAGTTCTTGCCGGAGACGTCGGGGACGGTGGACTGCTTCTTCTCCCGGGCGACGGTCAGCGTGATCGTCGAGCCCTTCTGCACCTCTTCGCCGAGCTCCGGATCCTGGTCCAGGACGGTGCCGGCCTTCTCCGTGGACTCCTCGGACTTCGTCTCGACGTTGAAGCCGTACTTCTCGTCCTCGAGGATGTCCTTGGCCTTGTCCAGGAGCTCGCCCTTGACGCTCGGAACCGCCACCTTCGGCGCCCCGGTGGACACGACCACGTCGATCGTGTCGCCCTTCTTGACCGTCGTGCCCAGAGCCGGGTCCTGGGAGCAGACGTTGCCCTTCGGCTCCTTCTCGCACGGCTTCCGCGTGGGGGAGAGCGTCAGATCGCGGTTGTCCGCCATCTTCTGGGCGGCCGAGTACTTCTGGCTGACGAAGTTGGGCACCTCGAAGGAGTCGTCGCTGCCCGCTCCGTTGCCCCCGACCAGGTACTTGCCGATCAGGATCGCGCCGATCAGCACCAGGACACCCGCGACGACCAGAAGGATCGTCGAGGTGTTGTTGTTGCCGCTCTTCTTCTGCCGGCGGCGGTCCGGGCGGTCGTCGTAGCCGTAGCCGCCGTCGTCCGGGTTCATCGGCGGCAGCATCGACGTGGGCTGCGCGTCCGAGGAGCGCAGGGCCGTGGTCGCCTGGTCGTCACCGTAACCGCCGTATCCGACGGAGCCCATGGCGGCGGAGGCCGCGACGGGCTGGCCGTCGAGGCAGGCCTCGATGTCGGCGCGCATCTCGTCGGCGGACTGGTACCGGTAGTCGGGGTCCTTGACGAGGGCCTTCAGCACGATCGCGTCCATCTCGGGCGTGATCTCGGGGTCGAAGACCGACGGGGCCTGCGGCTCCTCGCGGACGTGCTGGTACGCGACGGCCACCGGGGAGTCGCCCACGAAGGGCGGCCGCACGGTCAGCAGTTCGTACAGCAGGCAGCCCGTGGAGTAGAGGTCCGAGCGGGCGTCGACCTGCTCGCCCTTCGCCTGCTCCGGGGAGAGGTACTGTGCGGTGCCGATCACGGCGGCGGTCTGCGTCATGGTCATACCGGAGTCGCCCATGGCGCGCGCGATGCCGAAGTCCATGACCTTGACCTGGCCGTTGCGCGTCAGCATCACGTTGGCCGGCTTGATGTCACGGTGGACGATGCCCGCGCGGTGCGAGTACTCCAGCGCCTGGAGGATGCCGATGGTCATCTCCATCGACCGCTCGGGCAGCAGCCTGCGGCCGGAGTGCAGCAGCTCTCGCAGCGTGGACCCGTCGACGTACTCCATCACGATGTACGGGATGGAGGTGTTGTCGATGTAGTCCTCACCCGTGTCGTACACGGCGACGATCGCGGGATGGTTGAGCGAGGCGGCCGACTGGGCCTCCCGGCGGAACCGAGCCTGGAACGACGGGTCACGCGCGAGGTCAGCCCGCAGCGTCTTCACCGCCACCGTGCGCCCGAGCCGGGTGTCATGCGCGAGGTAGACCTCCGCCATGCCACCACGGCCGAGCACGTGGCTCAGCTCGTACCGGCCGCCGAGGCGACGCGGCTCTTCCATAGCTACCTACCAGCCCTCTCCGTCGGTCCCGACCGCACCTTTGTGTGGTCCGGCGGTGTGCTGTCCGGGCATACCGTACCCGGATCGCCTTGTGTGACCTGGCCAAGACCGTCACCCGTGACAGGACCGGTATCGCAACGTGCACCGATGTGAAGGGGACGTGATCGGGGTCACTTCTTGCTGTCGATGACTGCCTTCATCACGTCCCTTGCGATGGGAGCGGCGAGACCGCCACCGGAGATGTCGTCGCGGTTGGCGCTGCCGTCCTCGACGACCACGGCCACGGCCACCGGGGAGCTGCCGTCAGGCAGCTTCGCGTAGGAGATGAACCAGGCGTACGGCTTCTCGCTGTTGTCGACGCCGTGCTGGGCGGTGCCGGTCTTGCCGCCGACCGTGTAGCCGGGGATGGCGGCCCTGGTGCCGGTACCGCCGGGCTTGATCACCGTCTCCATCATCGACTGGAGGACCTGGGCGTTCTTCTCGCTGAGCGGCTGGCTCAGCTTCTCGGGGTCCGTGTGCTCGATGACGTCGAGGTTGTGGGTGCTCAGTTCGCTCACCATGTACGGCTTCATCAGGGCGCCGTCGTTGGCGACCGCGGAGGCCACCATCGCCATCTGGAGCGGGGTGGCGGCGGTGTTGTACTGGCCGATCGAGGACAGCGCGGTCTGCGACTGGTTCATGTCGTCGGAGAAGACCGAGGAGCTGGAGCGGATCGGCGTGAACTGCTCGGAGCCGAAGCCGAACTTCTTGGCCTCCTCCAGCATCTTGTCGTTGCCGAGGTCCGAGCCGATCTTGCCGAAGACCGTGTTGCAGGACACCTGGAGCGCGGTGCGCAGGTCGGCGTTCTTGCACGGCAGGTTGCCCTCGTTGGGCAGCTTGGTCGTGGTGCCGGGCATGGTCCACGGGTCGGGAGAGTCCGTCTTGGTGTCCGCGTCCGGGACGAGCCCGTTCTCCAGCGCGGCGGCGGCGGTGACGACCTTGAAGGTGGAGCCCGGCGGGTACGTCTCGCGCAGCGCCCGGTTGAGCATCGGGTCGTCGGGGTTCTTCTTCTTCTGGAGGTTCTCCCACGCCTTGGAGTCCGTGGTGGTGGAGTTGCCCGCGAAGGTGGACGGGTCGTACGACGGCGTCGAGGCCAGCGCCAGGATCGCTCCCGTCTTGGGGTCGATCGCCGCGACGGCGCCCTTCTTGGCGCCGAGGCCCTCGAAGGCCGCCTTCTGCGCGGCGCCGTTCAGGGTCGTGACGACGTTGCCGCCCTGCTTCTTCTTGCCCGTGATCATGTCGAGCGTGTTCCGGAAGAAGAGCCGGTCGTCGTTGCCGGTGAGGATGCCGTCGTCGATCTTCTCGAGCTGGTTGGCGCCGAAGGCCTGCGAGGCGTAGCCCGTGACGGGGGCCCACATCGCGCCGTCCTTGTACGTGCGCTTGTACTCGTAGTCGCCCGTCTTGGACTTCACGGACCCGGTGATCGGGTTGCCGTCCACGATGATGTCGCCGCGCGGGGTGGCGTAGCGCTCGATGTTCACGCGGCGGTTGGCCGTGTCCGTGCGCAGCTCGTCCGCCTGGACGTACTGGAGCCAGTTGTCGCGGAGGAGCAGGGCGAGGACGAGCAGCCCGCAGAAGATCGCGATACGGCGCAGGGGCTTGTTCACGGTCGGACCACCTGGGTCATCTCGGCGTCAGGGCTGGGGGCCGGCGCGGGGGCCGGCCTGCGCGCGGTGTCGCTGATGCGGATCAGGATGCCGATGAGCGCCCAGTTGGCGATGACGGAGGAACCGCCGTACGCGAGGAAGGGCATCGTCATACCGGTCAGCGGGATAAGGCCCATCACACCGCCGGCGACCACGAAGACCTGGAGCGCGAAGGCGCCGGAGAGGCCGACGGCGAGGAGCTTGCCGAACGGGTCGCGGGCAGCGAGGGCCGTGCGGACGCCGCGCTCGACGATCAGACCGTAGAGGACCAGGATCGCCATGATGCCGGCGAGGCCCATCTCCTCGCCGAACGTGGCGAGGATGAAGTCGGAGTTGGCGGCGAACCGGATCAGCTCGGAGTGACCCTGGCCGAGGCCGGTGCCGAGGGTGCCGCCGGAGCCGAACGCCCACAGGGCCTGCATGGCCTGCTCGGAGTGGACTCCGGGCGCGCCCGACTGGCTGAGCTTGTACTCGCCCATCGGGTTGAGCCACGCTTGGACACGCTGCTGCACGTGGGGCTCGAAGGTCGCCACGCCGACCGCGCCCGCCGCGGACATCAGCAGACCGAAGACGATCCAGCTGGTCCGCTCGGTGGCGACGTACAGCATGATGATGAACATTCCGAAGAACAGCAGCGACGTACCGAGGTCGGTCTCGAACACCAGGATGAGGATCGAGATGAACCAGACGACCAGGATCGGGCCCAGGTCGCGGCCGCGCGGCAGGTAGAGACCCATGAAGCGGCGGCTGGCCAGGGCGAGCGCGTCGCGCTTCACCATCAGATAGCCGGCGAAGAAGATCGCCAGGACGATCTTCGCGAACTCACCGGGCTGGATGGAGAAGCTGCCGACGTGGATCCAGATCTTGGCGCCGTAGATGTTGGCACCGAGACCGGGGACGAGCGGCAGGAGCAGGAGCACCAGGGCGCCGACCATGGAGATGTAGGTGTAGCGCTGCAGGACGCGGTGGTCCTTCAGGAACACCAGGACGACGACGAACAAGGCGATGCCGAGCGCGGTGTACATCAGCTGGCGGGGCGCCGCGGTGCCGGCCTGCTTGATCTGCTGGAGCAGCTTGGACTGGTCGAGGCGCCAGATGACGACCAGACCCAGCCCGTTCAGCAGCGTGGCCACCGGCAGCAACAGTGGATCCGCGTACGGAGCGAACTTCCGTACGACGAGGTGGGCGACGGCGGCCAGCAGGCCGAGGCCCAAGCCGTAGCTCAGCAGCCCCGCGGGCACCTGGTCGTCGATGGCGAGGCCCACGTTGGCGTAGGCGAACACCGGGATGACAACGGCGAACACCAGCAAGGCCAGTTCGGTGTTGCGTCGGCTCGGTGCGCCGATCGATCCGATCGTGGACGTGTGGTGCGTCGGCGTGTTCGTACTACTGCTCATCGTGTGACAGGGCCCCTCACGGCTTCTTACTGCTTACCGCACAGCGAGACCAGCTTCTGCTCCTCGTCGGAGAGGCTGGGGCCGGGTGTGGGAGTGGGTGCGGTCGTGGACTGGGAGGACGAAGGAGTCGGGCTCGGGCTGGACGTGGCCTTGGACGTCAGGGAGGTCTTTGTGGTTCCCGTGGTCCCGCCGGCCTTGCCCTCACCGGTCTTCGCGTTGTTCTCGCTCTCGGCCGCGCGGCGCTGCGCGTCCTTCTTGCATGCGGAGGCCTGGACGGAGAGCTCGTCGACCTTCGACCTGGCGTCGCCGAGGCCGCCTTCGGCGATGGTCTCCTTGACCTGCTTCTGCTGGTACGGCGGCAGGTACTTGAGTTCGATCTCGGGGTGATCCTTCTCCACCTTCGAGAGCGAGACCCAGGCGAGGTCCTGGCTGATCCCGCGGTACAGGGCCACGTGCTCGCCCTTGGTGCCGACGTAGTACTGCGTCTGCGTCCAGCGGTAACCGCCGTACAGGCCACCGCCGATGACGGCGAGCGCCAGGACGGTGTAGAAGGATCTCTTCAGCCACCTGCGGCCCTTGCGCGGCTTGACGAAGTCCTCGTCGGAGTAGTCGCCGAAGCCGCCCGTGGACACGTAGCCGGTGGTGTCGCCGCTGCCGGGCGGGCCGAACTCGCCGCCGCCGCCCTGTCCGGGGACCTGCCGGCCGAGGCTGGAGGCACGCCCGGCGGGCGTCTGCATCGCGCCGTTGTCCTGGAGCTGGAGCTGGTTCTCGGCGACGGCGCCGACCACGACCGGGGTGTCGGAGAGCTGGGCGGCGAGGGTGTCGCCGGAGTCGATGTCGAGGACGTCGGCCACGATGACGGTGATGTTGTCCGGGCCGCCGCCGCGCAGCGCGAGCTGGATGAGCTCCTGGACGGTCTCCTGCGGGCCCTGGTAGCTGGCGAGGGTCTCCTCCATCGTCTGGTGGGAGACGACGCCGCTGAGGCCGTCGGAGCAGATCAGGTAGCGGTCGCCGGCGCGGACCTCGCGGATGGAGAGGTCCGGCTCGACGTGGTCGCCGCTGCCCAGCGCGCGCATCAGCAGGGAGCGCTGCGGGTGGGTGGTGGCCTCTTCCTCGGTGATGCGTCCCTCGTCGACGAGGCGCTGCACCCAGGTGTGGTCCTGCGTGATCTGCGTGAGCACGCCGTCGCGCAGCAGGTAGGCGCGGGAGTCGCCGACGTGCACGAGGCCGAGGCGCTGGCCCGTCCACAGCAGGGCGGTGAGCGTGGTGCCCATGCCCTCCAGCTGCGGGTCCTCCTCGACCATCAGCCGGAGCTGGTCGTTGGCGCGCTGCACGGCGGTGCCGAGCGAGGTGAGGATGTCGGAGCCGGGCACGTCGTCGTCGAGGGCGACGATGGTGGAGATCACCTCGGAGCTGGCGACCTCACCGGCGGCCTGGCCGCCCATCCCGTCGGCGATCGCGAGCAGCCGGGGACCGGCGTAGCCGGAGTCCTCGTTGCCCTCGCGGATCATGCCTTTGTGCGATCCGGCGGCGAAGCGCAGTGACAGACTCATGCGCACCTCGCCCGTCGGCTCCGGGTACATCCGCACGGTGCCCACCCTCCGGTCGGGAGCGCGCCGGGATCCATCACGTGGACCGCCGCCGCGTGCTCGCTCCGCTCGCGCTCATTCATGACGTGGCACTACTTCCGCAGCTCGATGACTGTCTTGCCGATGCGGATCGGCGCGCCCAGCGGAACGGGCGTGGGGGTCGTCAGTCGGCTCCGGTCGAGATACGTGCCGTTGGTGGAGCCGAGATCCTCGACGATCCACTGGCCGTCCCGGTCCGGGTAGATCCTGGCATGCCGACTCGACGCGTAGTCGTCGTCCAGCACGATGGTGCTGTCGTGGGCGCGGCCCAGGGTGATGGTCTGCCCCTGGAGGGCGACTGTCGTGCCCGTGAGGGTGCCCTCCGAGACGACCAGCTTGGACGGGGCGCCACGGCGCTGCCGGCCGCCGCCGCTGGGCGGCGGTTGCTGCTGGCGCTGTTGCGGAGGCGCGGCCTGTCGCGCGGCCTGCTGAGGCCGTTGGGCCTCCCGGCGCGAGCCGCGCTGCGTGACGCGCGTTCCGAACAGGTCGCTGCGGATGACCTGCACGGCCACGATCACGAACAGCCACAGTACGGCCAGGAAACCCAGCCGCATGACCGTGAGGGTCAGCTCTGACATTGCCCCCGCTTCACCCTTCGGCTTGCCGGTAAATGATGGTGGTGCTGCCCACGACGATCCGCGAGCCGTCGCGGAGCGTAGCGCGGGTGGTGTGCTGCCCGTCCACCACGATGCCGTTGGTGGACCCGAGATCCTGGATCGTCGGGGGCGTTCCGGTCCGGATCTCACAGTGCCGGCGGGATACGCCGGGGTCGTCGATCCGCACGTCGGCTTCGGTGCTGCGGCCCAGCACCAGCGTCGAGCGGGAGATCTGATGGCGTGCGCCGTTGATCTCCACCCAGTGCCGCATTCGGGAACCCGCCGCCGGAGCGGCCGGGGGCCTGGCACCCGAGGGTGCCGCGCCCGGACGGCCGCCGGGCGGCGGCGCGGACGGCATGGGAGGAGCGGCCGCGGGCGGGTAGCCGTAGCCACCCTGGGCTCCGCGGGGTGCCGCCGGGGCGGGGCCCGCGGGGGCACGCTCCGGGGACTGCTGGTTGGCGGAGGAGGCGAGCGTACGGCTGCGCACCCGGTAGAGCCCGGTGTCGAGGTCGTCCGCCTTCTCCAGGTGGACCTTGATGGGTCCCATGAAGGTGTAGCGCTGCTGCTTGGCGTAGTCGCGGACCATGCCGGCGAGCTCGTCGCCCAGCTGGCCGGAGTACGGGCTGAGGCGCTCGAAGTCCGGCGTGCTCAGCTCGACGATGAAGTCGTTGGGGACGACGGTCCTGTCGCGGTTCCAGATCGTGGCGTTGTTGTCGCACTCGCGCTGCAGCGCTCCGGCGATCTCCACGGGCTGGACCTCGGACTTGAACACCTTGGCGAAGGTGCCGTTGACCAGACCTTCGAGACGCTGCTCGAACTTCTTCAGGACTCCCATGGGGCACCTCCTCCTGCGTAGCCGTCCTGGTACAGCTTGCTGTCGTCTACCTGATCCTGCTGGCCCTGCTGGTACTGCTTACTGATCGTATCCACGCGTCGGGAAATCGGCTGGTTCCCCCTGTCGGCCCGGTCGACAGGTTGTCGACGGCTTCGGAAGTCCCCTCCGCACGTTCCCTGAGAGGGCCCTCTTCGAACTCTTCCCGGCACTACTCCTGCCATGGATCGTAGAGGCGCCCCGCGACCAGTGTCCCGCACCTGACTGTGCGGCCCGTCCGGCTCCTGGAGAGATGGGCAGGACCGGTACGAGGTTGATACGTGAACCGGTTCGGTCTGAGACGTGTGGGGCGGAACGGTGTCCTTGTGACCGAACCGGCCTGCGGCGGAGGTGAGGCCGCGAGGGGTACAGGCCGGGCGGCACACGGGCACCGGGCCTGGGACGTCCCACGCCGGGGCGGTGGACGGCGGGTGCCCGGGGCTGGGAAAAGGGATGTGAATCCACCCCTGACAGCGTGCTAATCTTCTGGATGTCGGCAGGCGCTCGCACCACTCGGTGGGAGACGGACGACACACCCAATGCGCGGGTGGCGGAATAGGCAGACGCGCTGGATTCAGGTTCCAGTGCCCGAAAGGGCGTGGGGGTTCAACTCCCCCCTCGCGCACAGCTGAAAGCCCCGCAGGTCCTCGGACCTGCGGGGCTTTTGCGTTGTCCGCGCCAGTGCCCGAGGTGATTCCGGGTGGTGTGCCGACCGGATCTGGTCCGGAACCGTCCGGAACCGGTCGATTGCCCCTACAGGGCGCGTGATGGACCGTCACGGCCGGACCGCTCCGGCCCGGCTCGTCGCCCCGCCGGGCAGGCGGCGGTGGCGCCCCTAAGTGTGACGATGCTCTCAGATGCCCGGTGATGGGCTTCCCCCTCGTCGGGCCGGTGAGCCGTTTTCCGGCGAAGTCCCGCGAAAAGTGGGCGGAGCCACACGGAAAGCGCGCCGAGCCCCGCAGGGTGAGGAGGGCTGCCCTGCGGGGCTCGGTGTCGTCGCCGACGAGGGGGCGGAGGGATGCCGACGGTCGGCTGTCCCGGCCGCGGGGTTACGCGGCGAGGCGCTGCGCGACGTCCTTCGCCTTGGCGGCCGCGTCCTGGAGGGCCTTGTCGCGGGACGCCTCGAAGAGGGGGACCAGCTCGGACATCGCCGGGTTGCTCGGCGCCATGGTGAGCTCCGGGACGATGAAGTCGAGGTCCAGCTCGAGCATGTCGCGCAGCACCGCCTCCAGGTAGTTCTGCACGTACTCGAAGCCCGCGCGCGGGGTGCCCGGCGCGTACGAGCCGCCGCGGCTCGCGACCACGGTCACCGGGGTGCCCTTGATCTTCGAGTCCTCGGCCATGGCCGTGCGGCCGATCAGCACCACGTTGTCGAGCCACGCCTTGAGGGTCGAGGGGATGGAGAAGTTGTACATCGGGGCGCCGATCAGGATCGCGTCCGCGCGCTCCATCTCCTCGATGAGCTTCACGCGCGCGGCGAAGGCCTCGGCCTGCTCGGGGCTGTGGGTGTCCGGGGTGGCGAACCCGGCGGTGTGGGCCTCGGCGGTGATGTGCGGCACGGGCTCGGCGGCGAGGTCGCGGTAGATGACCGTGCCGTCGGGGTGCTGCTCCTGCCAGGCGGTGCGGAAGGCGTCCGTCACGGCACGCGAGGCGGAGGCGCTGCCCGGGAAAACGGACGAGTCGATGAGGAGGAGGGTGGCCATGGGGATCTCCAAGAAGAGCGGGGTGAACCGATGGAGCCCGCAGGCCCGGGGAGGGCCGTGGGGCGGAGCCCTGGCGGGCTCTTGGTGCCGAGTCCGGTCGACCTGGTGAGGGCGGGCCCGGGCAGGGCTTCGGAAACGGACCCAGGGCAGGGCGGCGCACGGACGGCGACGCGAAGCCCTGGAGGGCTTCTCATTCGTACCTAACTAGAGATAACACAGCTACTTACTTTTTTTCATCCCCTTGTGTGGACGCAGTACTCTGGAGGCATGGCAGAACCGGGAAGCCACGACGCGGGGCCGTGCCAGAAGGTCGACGACGGCATGACCCGTGTCTTCACGCTGCTCGGAAAGCGCTGGACGGGCCTGGTCGTCGCGGTTCTGATGCAACATCCCGTCCACTTCGCCGAGTTGCGCAGAGCGATCCCCGGAATCAGCGAGCGGATGCTCTCCGACCGGCTCACCGAGCTGGCTGTGGCCGGCCTGGTCGTGCGCGAGGTCAACGAGGGGCCTCCGCTGCGGGTTGCGTACCGCCTGACGGAGGCCGGAGCGGCACTGGAGCCCGCGCTCAAGGAACTGGGCGCCTGGGCGGAGATGTATCTGCCGGGGAGCGGGCCGTGCCCGGGAGAGCTGCGGAAGTAGGCCGGGGCGGGGCGTGACCGACGTCTCCCGAACCCGGTGCGGGCGATCGGCCGGCCCGAGGGCGGGTCGGGCCGGGTGGCGGCCGAGAGTTGTCCACAGGGCCTGACGCGTTTTCGCGACCGGCTGTACGGTCGGCACGAGTTGATGTTCGTGTGCGGGGGAGGCGGTCGTCATGGCCGAGGTCGGTTCAGCGGGGGCGGAGCAGCAGGCGGTCGCGGCCGCGCCGGACGGGCGGCCCGAGGTCGTCCGAGCGACGGGGTTCGACCGGCAGGGCGGCGGTGGCCGGGCGGAGCGCCCCGTCCCCGGGGCGGAGCCGGGGGAGCGTCCGGACGGACTCTCCCCGATCGAGAGTGCGCCGCTGCCCAAGGTGGTGTCCCTGTCCGAGCGCCGATCGGCTGCGGAGGGCTTCGGGGGCCGGGGATTCGGCGTCCCGGGCTTCGCCGCCTGGCCGGTACAGGGGTCGCCCAAGGCGGAGGGGAAGGCCCTGCGCGGGCGCGTGCCGCACGCCGCGCACGCCGAGCTGACGTCGGATGCCGACCGGCCCGACGCCGTGTCCGCGGTCGAGGAGTCCAACCGCGGCCGGCTCTCCGATCTCACCCCGATACGGGTCGGCAGGATGGCCGCCACCCCCTTCGCCTTCCTGCGCGGTTCCGCCGGCCTCATGGCCTACGACCTCGCCCGCACCCCCATGACCGGCATCAGCGCCCAGATCTGCGGTGACGCCCACGCGGCGAACTTCGGCCTGTACGGCGACGCGCGCGGCGGCCTGGTCATCGACCTGAACGACTTCGACGAGACGGTGTACGGCCCCTGGGAGTGGGATCTCAAGCGGCTCGCCACCTCCCTCGTGCTGGCCGGCCGGGAGGCGGGGGCGGACGAGGACACCTGCCGTGCCGCCGCGTACGACACCGTGGGGGCGTACCGCCGCACCATGCGCCTGCTGGCCAAGTTGCCGGTGCTGAACGCCTGGAACGCCATCGCCGACGAGGAACTCGTCTCCCACGCCGACGCCCACGATCTGCTCGGCACCCTGGAGCGGGTCTCCGAGAAGGCGCGGGCCAACACCAGCGGGCGGTTCGCCGCCCGGTCGACGGAGGCCGTGGAGGGTGGCGGGCGCCGGTTCGTCGACGCGCCGCCCGTGCTGCGCCGGGTGCCCGACGCGGAGGCGGCCGCTGTCGCCGCGTCCCTGGAGCACTATCTGACGACGCTCTCGGAGGACCGCCTCCCCCTGCTCGCGCGCTACGCCGTGCACGACGTCGCCTTCCGCGTCGTGGGTACGGGCAGTGTCGGCACCCGCTCGTACGTCGTGCTGCTGCTCGACCACCGCGGTGAGGCGCTCGTCCTCCAGGTGAAGGAGGCCCGTGCCTCGGCGCTGCTGCCGCACCTGGCGACGGCCGGGCACCGGATGCCCGAGGTGGCGCACGAGGGCCGCCGGGTCGTCCTCGGCCAGAAGCGGATGCAGGTGGTCAGCGACATCCTGCTCGGCTGGACCTCGGTCGACGGTCTTCCCTTCCAGGTGCGCCAGTTCCGTAACCGCAAGGGCAGCGTGGACCCCGCCGCCCTCGCCGCGGATCAAATGGACGACTACGGCCGCATGACCGGCGCCCTCCTGGCTCGCGCTCACAGCCACAGCGTCGATCCGCGTCTCATCTCCGGCTACTGCGGAAAGAGGGAGGGGCTGGACGAGGCCGTCGCCTCCTTCGCCGTCGCCTACGCGGACCGTACGGAGGCGGACCACGCGGCTCTGGTGGAGGCCATCAGGACCGGCCGGATCGCCTCCGAACCGGGCGTCTGACCCGACGGACGCGTCGGCGGTCCCGGTGGCGGGTGACGCCGTCGGGATGATCGGGGCGGTTGGGGTCTTTGGGGCCGTTGTGGCCGGTCAGGTGGGTGGAGAGGTGGGGAAGACCGTGAGCCGCGGGGGAGCGTGGCCTACGCTGGTCGGGTGACGACCCCGGAAGCCGATCAGAGCCAGTCCGAGCCCACCATCGAGGGGGCCCGGGAACAGTCCGGTGCTCCGACCGGCGCTTCGGCGGGCGAGACGCCCCAGGCCTCCCCCGGCGAGGGCGGCGGTCTCTCGGACGCCCAGGCCACGCAGGGTACCGAGGCCTCCCCGGCTGCCGGGAACTCCGCCGCGAGCGGGACCGATGATGAGGCCGGCGCCGGGAGCGACGCGGCGGCCGAGGTCCCGAGCGAGGACGCTCGGCCCGAGGCGCGGCTCGAACGGGCCGTGCGGGCCGCCGAGCAGGCGCTGATCGAGTTCGAGATCGCCGTCGAGACCTTCCGCGTCGAGGTCGACAACTTCTCCCGGCTGCACCACCAGAAGCTCGGCCCGATGTACTCGCGCCTCGACGAACTGGACGCCGACATCGCCGAGGCGCGCGCCGCCAGGACCGGCGACGCGGAGGACCTGCGCAAGGCGCAGGAGGCCCGGGCGCGGGTCATGCCCATGCCCGGCGTCGAGGAGCTGTTGCACGGCTGGATGGACTCGGACGGTCTGTTCCCCGAGGCTGTCGCCATGCTCACGGAGCAGCCCGTGCGGCCCCCGCAGCGGGTGCGCCCCAGCGAGGAGGCCCGCAAGTTCTTCCGTGAGCTGGTCCGCAAGGCGCACCCCGACCTCGCGCAGGACGAGGACGAGCGCAAGCGCCGGGACGAGTTCATCGCCCGCGTGAACGCCGCGTACGCGCGGGGGGACGAGAAGCTGCTGCGGGAGCTGGCCGAGGAGTGGGCCGCCGGACCCGCGCCCCAGGAGTGGAAGCCCAGCCGCAGCGAGGAGCTCTACGCACGCCTCGAATGGCTCGCCCAGCGCAAGGAGATGCTCACCTTCGTCGCGCGCGAGCTGGAGGAGAGCGCCATCGGCGCCATGCTCAAGCTGGCTCCGGAGGACCCGGACCGGCTGCTCGAGGAGATCGCCGAACAACTGCTGACGCAGGTCGGCGAGCGCGAGGCCGAGCTGGCGGAGCTGATCGCCCAGGCTCCCTGATTCTCCGGCCCGGCGAGGCTCCCGCGGCCGTGCCGTCGGCGCGGTCGGGTAGCGTCGGAGACATGAGTTTCGGAGCTGGTGTTCCCACCGTCGGGGTCGACAATCTCACCGTCGACGACTTCCTGCTGGACGTCCGGGAGGACGACGAGTGGGAGGCAGGTCATGCCGAGGGGGCGCTGCACATCCCCATGAGTGAATTCGTGGCCCGGTACGGCGAGTTGACCGAGGCGGCGCCGCAGGACGGCCGGGTCAACGTGATCTGCCGCTCCGGCGGACGGTCGGCCCAGGTCACGCAGTACCTGGTTCAGCAGGGCCTCGACGCGGTGAACGTCGACGGCGGCATGCACAGCTGGGAGGCCACCGGCCGCCCCGTGGTGAACGACAAGGGCGAGTCCGGCTTCGTGCTGTAGCCGCCATCGGCAGTCGTGGCTGTCTGCGGGACTGGGGTTCCCGGTTCCGTGCTGCGGCCGTGGGCGGCAAGCCCCGTGCTGCAGCACGGGAACCGGTTCCCCCGCCGAGGTCGTGTGCCGTCGCTTGGCGGATGTGGGCGTCAGTTCGGTGACTGCTCGGCCGTCAGCCCAGTGGATGCGCCGCCAGCAGATCGCCCAGGGCTTCCTCGTGGGCGGCCGCCGGGCCCAGGGACAGTTCCAGATGCTTGGCCCAGGCGTGATAGCGGTGCAGGGAGTAGTCGGTGTCGGCGCCGAATCCGCCGTGCAGGTGCTGGGCGGTCTGCACGACCCTGCGGACACCCTCGGACGCCCAGATCTTGGCGACGGCCACGTCACCGTAAGCCGGAAGCGCGCCGCCGGCCCCCGTGCTGATCCGCCAGGCGGCCTGCCAGAGGGTGGCCTCCATCGCCCGCAGGTCGATGTAGCGGTCGGCGGCCTGCATGGCGACCGCCTGGAACGTGGCGACCGGGAACCCGAACTGCTCCCGCTTGCCGGTGTATTCACTCGTCATCCGGAGCACCGCTTCGCCGAGGCCCAGCGCCTGGGCACAGGTTCCGGTGGCCAGCAGGTCGCGCAGCCACTCCCAGGCGCCCTCCGCGTCGATGACATCCCGTGCGGCGATCCGTGCGGATTCCAGGCGTAGTTGGCCGAGCCGCTCGCCGGTCGTGGAGATCTGCTCGGCGAGTGCCGCCCCTTCGAGGTCACGGGGGACCAGGGCGAGGAGGGTCCGGTCGGTGTCGGTGTGCGCGGGAACGACGACGACGTCGGCGCCGTAGGCCCAGGGGACGGTCGTCTGGGTGCCGTCCAGCACCCAGGTGTCCCCGTCCCGCCGCGCGGTCACGGCCCGTTCGGCCGGTTCGTGACCGGTCCTGCCACTGGCGGCGACCGTCAGTACGAGCTCGCCCCGGCCCGCCCGCGCGAGCAGATCGGCCTTCGACTCCGGCCCGCCGTACCGCTGTACGGCCAGGGCCGCCGCGCCGCACTCCAGCAGCGGAACACGCGCCAGCACCTTCGCGGACTCCCGCAGCACCAGGCACAGGGCGACCGCGTCGAGGCCCGCCCCGCCGTACTCCTCGTCGAGCAGCAGACTCAGCAGGTCCGCGTCGGCGAGCTTCGCCCACAACTGACGGTCGAAGTCCGCGGCGACGGCGCCCGCGGTGAGGGCCGGACTGGGGACTCCGTCCGGAACGACCCCGGCGAACACCGCCTTCGCCGCCTCGACCGCCGCCTGCTGCTCCTCGGTGAAGGTGAAGTCCACGATCCCGTCCTCCCGCACGCGCCGGACCACCGACCAGACAGGACGCCTGATCTGACGGAGCGTCAAGATAGAACAGGTTCTATGAGAAGGGAACGGTCGCGGGGCGGACACGGCTTGCCGGTGGCCGGTGATCGCCGGCCACCGATCGCCTGCGGTCGCGTCACGGTGGCGATCACCCGCCAGAGGAGTCGCCGTCACCGACGAGGCCGCCCCGAGGGCCGGCCCCCACGGGCTCAGCGATCGAAGTCCAACTCCACCTGTTCCGTGGACGGATGGGACTGGCAGGCCAGGACGTAGCCGGCCTCCGTCTCCTCCGGTTCCAGCGCGAAGTTACGGTCCATCCGCACCTCGCCCGAGACCAGGAAGGCGCGGCAGGTGCCGCACACGCCGCCCTTGCAGGCGTAGGGCGCGTCCGGCCGGTTGCGCAGCACGGTGTCCAGCAGGGACTCACCGTCCTGGACGGGCCACGTGCCGCCGCGTCCGTCGAGCCGCGCCGTCACCGTGCTGTGCGCGGGTGCCGGGATGACCGAGACGGTCGCCGTGCCCGCGTCCACGTGGAAGATCTCCTGGTGGATCCGCCCCCGGGACACCCCCAGGCCGCGCAGTGCCTGCTCGGCGCCCTCCACGAGACCCATGGGCCCGCACAGGAACCATCCCGCGACCTGGTCCACGGGGAGCATCGCGGGGAGCAGGTGGGTGAGCCGCTCCTGGTCGAGCCGTCCGGACGGGAGTCCGGCCTGCTGCTCCTCCCGGGAGAGGACCGTCACGAGCTGGAACCGCTGGGGATAGCGGTCCTTGAGGTCGGCGACCTCCTCCAGGAACATCGTCGACGCCGAGGTCCGGTCGCTGCGGATCAGGCAGAACCTGGCGTCCGGGCGGTGGGCGAGGAGGGTCGAGACGATCGACAGCACCGGGGTGATCCCGCTGCCGCCCACCACCGCCGCGTACAGGCCGGCCGACGGCTCCAGCGTGAAGCGTCCCGCCGGAGTCATCACCTCGACCTCGTCCCCGACGGCGATCTCCTTGAGTGCGTGGGTCGAGAACACCCCGCCGTCGACCAGGCGCACGCCGACCCGCAGGGTGCGCGGTGCCTCGCCGCCGGGCGCGGGCGCCGGGGAGCAGATCGAGTAGGTGCGCCGGATCTCCGCACCGTCGATCGTGCGGCGCAGGGCGAGATGCTGGCCGGCCGCGTGCCGGAACTCCTCGCGCAGGTCGGCCGGCACCGCGAAGGTCAGGGCCACGGCGTCGTCGGTGATCCGGTCGACCGCGGCCACCGGGAGCGGGTGGAAGCGGGCCATCACAACTCCTTGAAGTGGTCGAACGGTTCGCGGCACGACAGGCAGCGGCGCAGCGCCTTGCACGCGGTGGAGGAGAAACGGCTGAGCAGCTCGGTGCCGGCCGATCCGCAGGTCGGGCAGAGGATGGGCTCCAGCTCCGGCTCCGGTACTTCGGCTCCCGCCGCGGCGTCGGTGACGGTGCGCGTCGCGCCCAGGGAGAGCGTCACGGGTCCTGCGGGGCGGCCGCCGCGGGGCGGCGCGATCCCGAACTCCCGCAGCTTGCGGCGCCCTTCGTCGGAGATGTCGTCGGTGGACCAGGCAGGGCTGAGCACGGTGCGCACGGACACGTCCCGTATCCCGCGCTCGTGCAGCACCCGCTCGATGTCGGTCGACATGGCCTCGACGGCCGGACAGCCGGTGTACGTCGGTGTCAGCTCGACCTCGACCGAGTCCGTGCCGTGAACGTGCACCGCGCGGACCACGCCCAGCTCGTCGAGCGTGAGGACGGGCAGCTCGGGGTCGAGCACGGAGCCGGCCAGTCGGCGCAGCTCCTCCTCCAGGGCGGTGGCCGTCACCATGACGCCCCCGGGTGGCTGCGGTGCAGGTGCTGCATCTCGGCGAGCATCCGCCCGAAGGACTCGGTGTGCATCCCCTGGCGTCCGGCGCCCGCGGTCCAGGCTCCGGACTGCGGTCCGTCGGGGACGGACAGGGTGGCGCGGCGCAGGACGTCCGTCACGGACTCAAGCCAGGCGGCCCGCAGGGCCTCCCCGTCGACGTCGACGCCCTCGACGGGCTGGAACATCTCGCCGGTGAACCGCCACAGCGCCCGGCAGGCCCGGTCCATCCGCTCATGGCTGGCGTCCGTGCCGTCGCCGAGGCGCAGCGTCCACTGCTCGGCGTGGTCCTGGTGGTAGGCGACCTCCTTGACCGCCTTCGCGGCGAGGGGCGCGAACTCACCGTCCCCGGAGGCCAGCTGGGCGTAGAGGAGCCGCTGGTAGGTGGAGAAGTAGAGCTGGCGGGCGATCGTGTGGGCGAAGTCGCCGTTCGGCTGCTCGACCAGCTGGAGGTTGCGGAAGGCGCGCTCCTCGCGGAGGTACGCCAGCTCGTCCTCGTCGCCGGCGAGGGACAGCAGCACCCGGGCCTGGCCGAGCAGGTCCAGCGCGATGTTGGCCAGGGCGACTTCCTCTTCGAGGACGGGCGCGTGTCCCGCCCACTCCCCCAGGCGGTGCGAGAGCACCAGGGCGTCGTCGCCGAGAGCCAGGGCGGCCGTGGTGTTCACGGTGGTCGTCACAGGTGCTTCACCCCTTCCGGGATCTCGTAGAACGTCGGGTGGCGGTAGGGCTTGTCCGCCGACGGCTCGAAGAACGGGTCCTTCTCGTCGGGCGAGGAGGCCGTGACGGCGGCGGAGGGGACGACCCAGATCGACACGCCCTCTCCGCGGCGCGTGTACAGATCGCGTGCGTTGCGCAGCGCCATCTCGGCGTCCGGCGCGTGCAGGCTGCCGGCGTGCGTGTGCGAGAGTCCGCGGCGCGAGCGCACGAAGACTTCCCACAGGGGCCAGTCGGTGTTCGTCATGCTCGGGTCGCTCCTGTCTCGCCGGCCGTGCTCGCGGCGCCGCCGGTTCCGCTCGTGTGCTTCTTCGCGTAGACTGCGGCCGCCTCCCGGACCCAGGCGCCCTCCTCGTGGGCCGCCCGGCGCTGGGAGATCCGCTGTTCGTTGCAGGGGCCGTTGCCCTTGAGGACCTCGCGGAACTCGGTCCAGTCGATGGCGCCGAAGTCGTGCTGTCCGCGCTCCTCGTTCCAGACGAGGTCCGGGTCGGGCAGGGTCAGGCCGAGGGACGCGGCCTGCGGCACGCAGATGTCGACAAAACGCTGGCGCAGCTCGTCGTTCGAGTGGCGCTTGATCTTCCAGGCCATCGACTGCGCGGAGTGCGAGGACTCGTCGTCGGGCGGGCCGAACATCATCAGGGAGGGCCACCACCAGCGGTCCACCGCGTCCTGCGCCATCGCGTGCTGCTCGACGGTGCCCCGGCTGAGGGCCAGCAGCAGCTCGTACCCCTGGCGCTGGTGGAAGGACTCCTCCTTGCACACGCGGACCATGGCGCGCGCGTACGGGCCGTAGGAGCAGCGGCACAGGGGGACCTGGTTGGTGATCGCGGCGCCGTCCACCAGCCAGCCGACGGCGCCGACGTCGGCCCAGGTCAGCGTCGGGTAGTTGAAGATCGACGAGTACTTCTGGCGGCCGGAGTGGAGCTTGTCCAGCAACTCCTCGCGGCTCGTGCCGAGGGTCTCCGCCGCGCTGTACAGATACAGGCCGTGGCCCGCCTCGTCCTGGACCTTCGCCATCAGGATCGCCTTGCGGCGCAGCGAGGGCGCGCGCGTGATCCAGTTGGCCTCGGGCTGCATGCCGATGATCTCGGAGTGGGCGTGCTGCGCGATCTGGCGGACCAGCGTCGACCGATAGGCGTCGGGCATCCAGTCGCGGGGCTCGATGCGGTCGTCCGCCGCCACCGCGGCGTCGAAGACCGCCTCGTACGCCGCTGTGCGGGCCGCCTCCTCGGCGGCTTCGTCCGCCTGTGTGCGGGCCGTGTGGTGCGCTGCTGCTGTCGCCATGCGGTCCCCCTCGACCTCTCGTTCCCGACCGACCGATCGTTCGGTTCGCTCGCAACAATGGTCGGTCGCGCGCCGTAAGGTGTCAACCGCTGTGGATGACCTCGTGGGCGTCCGCGTGACCGTTGTGACGCACGGGGCTGTGCCGGGCGGCCGGTGCTGAGTACGGTTCGCTTGCGAAACGCCGTGGTGAGGCGCGACGTGGCGGTCCGGCGCCCGCGGCCCGGCGGCCGGCAGTCGGATTCGGGATCGTGAATCGGGGCGGAATGGACGCGAACGACGAGGGCTCCACGACCGGGCCCGGCCCGGCCGCGCCCGATCGCGCGATGCCCGATCGAGTGGGCCCTGGTCATGCGGGTCTCGATCACCCGGGCCCCGAACCGTCCGTGCCCGACGACGATCCGTCCGACAGCGGGGCGACCGATCCCACCATCCCCGGTTCCCGCCGTTCCTCCTCGGGCGACGACCCGCCCGGTGGTGCCGTGCCCGACCGGGGAGCGCCCGGCCGCGACGCGATGCCCTTCCCCGATCTGTCGGCGGCGGACGACGCCGGGTCCGACGAGCCGGTTCCCCGGAATCGTCCGCAGAACGCTCCGCGGTCGGAGAACACTCCTCCGGATGCGCAACCGGACGACGGGCCGGGGCCCGCGGGCCTCGCGGCGCTCTCCCTCCGCTATCAGGTCGCCGCCGCCTTCGCCCTCGCGGTGGTCGCCGTCGCCTCCTGTGTGCACCTCGGCATGGTGTTCCTGCACGTCGCGCCCTCGAACACGGTGACCAAGGAGCACGGCCGCGCGATCGACGAGTGGATCTACCCCGAGTTCGAGCAGAACTGGAAGCTCTTCGCGCCCAACCCGCTCCAGCAGAACATCGGGGTCCAGGTCCGCGCCCTGGGCCGGTCCCCAGACGGCACCAGCCGCGAGACCGGCTGGTACGACCTGTCGGCGCTCGACGGCCGCGCCATCGACGGGAATCCGCTGCCGAGCCACACCCAGCAGAACGAACTGCGCAGGGCGTGGGACTTCTACGTCGGCACGCACGACGCCGAGAACCGTCCCGCCGGCCTGCGCGGCGACCTCTCCGAGCGCTACCTGCGCCGTATCGCCGTGCTGCGGCTCGACCGCGAGCGCGCGGGCGGCACGGGGGCGGTCGTCGAACGCGTCCAGTTCCGCTCCCGCACGACCGACGTGCAGCCGCCCGGATGGAGCGACGAGAAGGTGTCCGACCGGCCTGTCGTACGGGAACTGCCCTGGTGGACGGTTCCCGCCGCCGACCGCGCGGGCGGCCTGACGGAGGCGAGCGCCCGATGAACCGATTCGCTCCGCCGGTCTCGCGCGGCATCGCCCGCGTCACGGAGTCGGCCCTCGGGCCGTACCAGAGCGCCGTGATCCGCATCGGCTTCGCCGCCACCTGGCTGCTGTTCCTGGTGCGCGAGTTCCCGAATCGGCAGGAGATGTACGGGCCCGACGGGCCGTGGAGCTGGGATCTCGCGCAGCGGCTCGTCGCGAGCAACCACGCGTTCACGGCCCTGCTCTGGTCCGACAGCCAGGTGTGGTTCGAGATCGTCTACGCCCTCGCCGTCCTGTCCGGCGTCCTGCTGCTGGCGGGCTGGCGGACCCGGACGATGTCCGTCCTCTTCATGATCGGCGTGCTGTCCCTGCAGAACCGCAGCGTCTTCATGGGGGACGGCGGCGACAACGTCCTCCACCTGATGGCGATCTATCTGGTGTTCACCCGCTGCGGCCGGGTGTGGTCCCTGGACGCGCGCCGCGAGCGCCTCGCGCGACAGGCACGCGCGCGGGGAGACTGGTCGGCGCCCGACCGGGTGGGACCAGCGCTGTGGGCGGTGCTCGGTGTCCTGCTGGCGACGGCGACGGGCGCCGGACGGATCGAAGGCGGCTGGCTCGGCGGCTGGCTCACGGTGTTCTGGGGTCTGTGGGCGGTCCAGGGTCTGTGGTGGGCGGTCTGCCGGTCCGCGCGGAGCGCGGAGCCACGCGTCCTGCTGGACGTCGTCGCCAACCTCGTGCACAACGCCGCTCTGTTGATCATCATGGCGGAGGCGTGCCTGATCTACGCGACCGCCGGCTGGTACAAGGTCCAGGGTTCGCGCTGGCAGGACGGCACCGCCGTCTACTACCCGCTGCACCTCGACTACTTCTCGCCCTGGTCGGCGCTGTCCGGCGTGCTGTCCGCGCACGGCACTCTCGTCATGCTGGTCACCTACGGCACGGTGATCATGCAGGTCGCCTTCCCCTTCACCCTGTTCAACCGGCGGGTCAAGAACGTCCTGCTGGTGGCGATGATGACCGAGCACGCGGTGATCGCCGTGGTCCTCGGCCTGCCGTTCTTCTCGCTCGCGATGATCGCCGCGGACGCGGTGTTCCTGCCGACGTCCTTCCTGCGCCGCCTCGGCGGATGGACGGCACGCACGCGTGGACGCCTGTTCGCCGTCGGTGGACGTGCGGTGCCGGGCCCCCGGGAGCCCGAGCCGGGCGTTCCGGAGGGAGCCGAGCCGACGCACGTAGGCTTCACCGCATGAACGACCCCGTACGTGTCTGGCGACGACTCGCCGACGATTCCGTCCTGCTCGACGGCTTCCACGCCCTCAAGCACGCGGTGCGCTTCGGGGCCGACATCCCGGTCGCCGTCGCCACCGACCGGCGGGCGATGCTGGATCTGGCCGCGGAACTCGCCCCCGACGTCCGCGCGACCCTCGACGGCCTGCTGACCGAGGTCCCGGAGGCGACGTTCACGAACCTCGTGACGCGTCCGCACCCCACCTCGGTGGCCGCTCTCGCCGTCCGTCCGTCCCGGGCCGCCAACCTGGAGGCGCTGACCCGCACTCCCCGCACCGCACCCGTCGTCGTCCTCGACGACCCGCGCAACCTGGGCAACGCCGGCGCGGTGATCCGGCTGGCGGCGGGATTCGGCGCGACCGGCGTGGTCACCACGGGCACGCTGGACCCCTGGCACCCCACGGTCGTCCGCGGCGGGGCAGGGCTGCACTTCGCGACCGCCGTGGAACGGGTGACGGTGGACGAGCTGCCGCCGGGCCCGGTGTTCGCGCTCGACCCGGAGGGCGAGGACATCCGCGGATCGAAGATCCCCGACGACGCGGTGCTCGCCTTCGGCTCGGAGCGCAGCGGGCTGTCCGCCGGACTGCGCGCCCGGGCCGACCACTTGGTGGCCCTGCCGATGCGCCCCCAGGTCTCCAGCTACAACCTCGCGACCAGTGTGGCCATGACGCTGTTCCACTGGAGCGCGACCGGGGGCGCACCCGCTTAGGGGCACCGGTCACCGGGCCTCCGGCCGGCTCACGCCTCCCGGCGCACCTCGACCACCCGGAAGCGGTTCGCGACGAACGCGCCGTCGCACAGGGCCGCGTTGGCCGCGCCGTTCCCGCCCGATCCGTGGAAGTCCGAGAACGCCGCCGTCTGGTTGACGTACACCCCGCCCGTCAGGTTCAGGGAGAGCTGGGCGCACTCCTCCAGGCAGGCCTCCCGCACCTCGCGCTCGACCTCCTCGTCGGTGGTGTACGCGCCGACGGTCATCGCGCCCTTGTCCCTGATCGTGCGCCGCAGCAACTCCACGGCGTCCGCCGCCGAGTCGACCGCGACGGCGAAGGAGACCGGGCCGAAGCACTCGCTCATGAAGGCGGCCTCGTCGGCGCTCTCGGCGCCCTCCCAGTACTTGCGCGCACCGTCGAGCTTCACGATCACGGGGGTGCGCACGACGGCGTCCGGGAACTCGGGGTTCTCGATCTGCCGTGAGGGCAGGGCGACGTCACCCAGTCCGGCGGCCGCCTCCAGGCGGGCCTTCACGTCCGGGTTCACGATGGCGCCCAGCAGTGCGTTCGCCCGGGCGTCGTCGCCGAGCAGGCCGCCGACCGACTTCGCGAGGTCGGTGACCACCTCGTCGTACGACTTGGGGCCCTCGTCCGTGCGGATGCCGTCGCGGGGGATCAGCAGGTTCTGCGGGGTGGTGCACATCTGGCCGCTGTAGAGCGACAGGGAGAACGCCAGGTTGGACAGCATCCCCTTGTAGTCGCCGGTCGACTCCACGACCACCGTGTTCACGCCGGCCTTCTCCGTGTAGACCTGCGCCTGGCGGGCGTTGGTCTCCAGCCAGTCGCCGAACGCGGTGGAGCCGGTGTAGTCGATGATCCGGATCTCGGGACGGGTGGCCAGCGTCTTCGCGATGCCCTCGCCGGGGCGCTCGGCGGCCAGCGCCACCAGGTTCGGGTCGAAGCCCGCCTCGGCGAGCACCTCGCGCGCGACCTGCACGGTGAGCGCGAGCGGCAGCACCGCGCGCGGGTGGGGCTTCACCAGGACCGCGTTACCGGTGGCCAGGGAGGCGAACAGGCCCGGATAGCCGTTCCACGTCGGGAAGGTGTTGCAGCCGATCACCAGCGCGATGCCGCGCGGGACGGGCGTGAAGTCCTTGGTCAGCGCGAGCGGGTCGCGCTTGCCCTGCGGCTTGGTCCACTCCGCGGTGTCGGGGGTGCGGACCTGCTCCACATACGCGTAGGCCACCGCCTCCAGACCGCGGTCCTGTGCGTGCGGTCCGCCCGCCTGGAACGCCATCATGAAGGCCTGGCCACTGGTGTGCATGACCGCGTGCGCGAACTCGTGGGTTCGGTCGCTGATCCGCTTGAGGATCTCCAGGCAGACCACGGCACGGATCTCCGCGCCCGCGTCCCGCCAGGCGCGCTGCCCGGCGCGCATGGCGGGCAGCAGCGTGTCGACGTCCGCGTGCGGGTAGGTCACGCCCAGCTCGATGCCGTACGGCGAGATCTCGCCGCCGACCCAGTCGTCCGTGCCGGGCTGCCCCAGGTCGAGGCGGGTGCCCAGCAGGGCGTCGAAGGCGGCCTTGCCCTCGGCCATGCCCAGGCTGCCGTGCTCGCCGTACGCCTTGGGATGCTCGGGGTGCGGGGACCAGTACGCGCGCGTGCGGATCGCTTCCAGCGCCTGGTCCAGGGTGGGCCGGTGCTGGGCGATCAGCTGGTGCGCGGTGAGTTCGGCGGCCATCAGGGACCAACTCCTCGTCTCAGGAGCTCTTCGTCGAGCTCGCGAGCTGGGCAGGAAGGGACAGTCAGGGTTAGAGTAACCGAACGATCGGTCGGGACAAGGGGGTCCGCCGCATCTGTGGAAAACGCCGTGCGGGAGGATCGCGCACATGACAGCACTCGACCTCAGCAGCCCCGTGGCAGTCGTCGGAACCGGCACCATGGGCCAGGGCATCGCCCAGGTCGCGCTGGTGGCGGGCCACCCCGTGCGGCTCTACGACGCGGCTCCCGGGCGTGCCGAGGCGGCGGCCGAGGCGATCGGCGCCCGGCTCGACCGGCTCGTCGCCAAGGACCGGCTCTCCGGCGCCGACCGGGACGCCGCCCGCGCCCGGCTCCATCCCGCCGCCGTTCTCACCGACCTCGCGGACTGCACGCTCGTCGTCGAGGCGGTGCTCGAACAACTCGACGCCAAACAGCAGTTGTTCAGCGACCTCGAGGACATCGTCGGGGACGACTGCCTGCTCGCCACCAACACCTCGTCGTTGTCCGTCACGGCCATCGGTGGCGCGCTGCGCAACCCGGGCCGTCTGGTCGGACTGCACTTCTTCAACCCGGCGCCGCTGCTCCCCCTCGTCGAGGTCGTCTCCGGGTTCGCGACCGACGTCACGTCGGCCACGCGCGCGTACGAGATGGCCCGTGCCTGGGGCAAGACCCCCGTCGCCTGCGCGGACACGCCCGGCTTCATCGTCAACCGCATCGCGCGGCCCTTCTACGCCGAGGCCTTCGCGGTCCACGAGGCGCAGGCCGCCGACCCCGCCACCATCGACGCGGTGCTGCGCGAGTCCGGCGGCTTCCGGATGGGCGCCTTCGAACTCACCGACCTGATCGGCCAGGACGTCAACGAGTCCGTCACACACTCCGTCTGGCGGTCGTTCTTCCAGGACGTGCGCTTCACGCCCTCGCTCGCCCAACGGCGGCTCGTCGAGTCGGGCCGGCTGGGCCGCAAGACCGGCCACGGCTGGTACGACTACGGCGACGAGGCCGAGGCCGCCGAGCCGCACACCGCGGAGAAGGCCCCGCCGCCCGCGTACGTCGTCGCCGAGGGGGACCTGGGACCCGCCGCCGACCTCCTCGACCTCATCCGTGAGGCGGGCATCCCGGTCCGCGCCGAGGAGGAGGACCACGGCACCCGCCTGGTGTTGCCCAGCGGCGGGCAGCTCGTCCTCGCCGACGGCCAGACCTCGGTCGAGTTCCGCGACGTCGTCTACTTCGACCTGGCGCTCGACTACCGCAAGGCGACCCGCATCGCCCTGTCGGCGTCCCAGGACACCGCCGCCCTGACGCTGTCCGAGGCCATCGGGCTCTTCCAGGCGCTCGGCAAGGACGTCAGCGTCATCGGGGACTGCCCCGGCATGATCGTGGCCCGCACGGTCGCCCGGATCGTCGACCTCGCGCACGAAGCCGTCGCCAAGGGCGTCGCCACCGAGGAGGACATCGACACCGCGATGCGTCTCGGCGTCAACTACCCCCTGGGCCCCTTCGAATGGAGCCGCAGGCTCGGCACGAACTGGTCGTACGACGTCCTGGACGAGTTGCACGTACGCGACCCCTCCGGGCGCTACGCGCCGTCCCTGGCGCTCTACCGTCACGCGTACGCCACCGAGAAGCGTGAGGGCACCCCATGACCACGGCCAAGCGCGACACGTACACCCCGGAGACGCTCCTGTCCGTCGCCGTCCAGGTCTTCAACGACCGCGGCTACGACGGCACCTCCATGGAGCACCTCTCCAAGGCGGCCGGCATCTCCAAGTCCTCGATCTACCACCATGTCGCGGGCAAGGAGGAACTGCTGCGCCGCGCCGTGAGCCGGGCGCTGGACGGTCTCTTCGGGATCCTGGACGAGGAGGACGCGCGCGTCGGGCGCGCCGTGGAGCGCCTGGAGTACGTCGTTCGGCGGATGGTCGAGGTCCTCACCTCGGAACTGCCCTACGTGACGCTGCTGCTGCGGGTGCGCGGCAACACGGAGACCGAGCGGTGGGCGCTGGAGCGGCGTCGCGAGTTCGACCACCAGGTCGCCGAGCTCCTGAAGGCCGCGGCGGCCGACGGCGACGTTCGCGGCGACGTGGAGGTCAGGCTCGCCACCCGGCTGGTCTTCGGAATGATCAACTCGCTCGTGGAGTGGTACCGGCCGGACGCGCGGGGCGTGGGCGCGCGTGAGGTCGCCGACGCCGTGGTGCTGCTGGTGTTCGGAGGGCTCCGGAAGGAGGCCTGAGGACCCGGCGGCCGTCCGGTCCGGGACGCGACGACCCGAACGGGTGAGGCCCTGGGATCCGCCGTGAGGTCACGGCGGCCGTCGGGTCAGCTCTCCGGTTCCAGGTCCTCCTCCTCGAAGACGAGCAGCGTCCTGCTGCTGAGCACCTCCGGGATGGCCTGGAGGCGGGTGAGGACCAGCTCACGCAGTGCCCGGTTGTCCGGGGTGTGCACCAGGAGCAGGACATCGAAGTCCCCGCCCACCAGGGCGATGTGGGAGGCCCCGGGGAGCACCCTCAGCTGCTCGCGCACCGTGCGCCAGGAGTTCTGCACGATCTTGAGGGTGATGTACGCCGAGGTGCCCTGACCAGCGCGTTCATGGTCCACGCGGGCGCCGAAGCCACGGATCACACCGTCCTCGATGAGGCGGTTGATCCGCGCGTAGGCGTTGGCACGGGACACGTGGACCCGCTCGGCCACGGACCGTATCGACGCGCGGCCGTCCGCCTGGAGCATGCGGAGGATGTCCCGGTCGATCGCGTCGAGGGGTCGGGCGGGCGGCTCGACGGGGCCGGGCTCCGGCGGCTCGGCCATTTGTTCAGGTGCCATGTCCCCCCGCCTCCCTACCATGGACGTACTGCGTCCATCTCAGGCTGTGCAGAACCGTTTGTCCACAGCCTGGCGCCGCCTGTAGCCAAAATGTGCCGACGACCGAACAATCGGTAGGTGAGGCGCATCACACCCGTGACGCGCCTGAAGCCACTCCCACGAGGAGGTGCCGTCATGACGGTCATGGAGCAGCGAGGGGCCTACCGGCCCACGCCGCCGCCCGCCTGGCAGCCCCGCACGGACCCCGCGCCGCTGCTGCCCGACGCGCTGCCCCACCGCGTGCTCGGCACCGAGGCGGCCGCCCAGGCCGACCCGGAGCTGCTGCGCCGTCTGCACAAGGCGCTGGTCCGCGGCCGCCGCTACAACACGCAGGCCACCGCGCTGACCAAGCAGGGCCGTCTCGCCGTGTACCCCTCCAGCACCGGGCAGGAGGCCTGCGAGGTCGCCGCCGCACTCGTCCTGGAGGACCGCGACTGGCTCTTCCCGAGCTACCGCGACACCCTCGCCGCCGTCGCCCGCGGCCTCGACCCCGTCCAGGCCCTCACACTGCTGCGCGGCGACTGGCACACCGGCTACGACCCGCGCGAGCACCGCGTGGCGCCCCTCAGCACCCCCCTCGCGACCCAGCTCCCGCACGCCGTGGGCCTCGCGCACGCCGCCCGCCTCAAGGGCGACGACGTGGTCGCGCTGGCCCTGGTCGGCGACGGCGGCACCAGCGAGGGCGACTTCCACGAGGCGCTGAACTTCGCCGCCGTGTGGCAGGCCCCGGTCGTCTTCCTCGTGCAGAACAACGGCTTCGCCATCTCGGTGCCGCTGGCCAAGCAGACCGCCGCCCCGTCGCTGGCCCACAAGGCCGTCGGCTACGGGATGCCCGGCCGCCTGGTCGACGGCAACGACGCGCTGGCCGTGCACCAGGTCCTCGGCGAGGCCATCGCCCACGCGCGCGCGGGCGGCGGTCCCACCCTCGTCGAGGCCATCACCTACCGCATCGACGCCCACACCAACGCCGACGACGCCACCCGCTACCGCGGCGACTCCGAGGTCGAGACCTGGCGCGAGCACGACCCCGTCACCCTCCTCGAACGCGAACTGACCGAGCGCGGTCTGCTCGACGAGGCCGCCCTCAAGGCGGTGCGCGACGACGCCGAAGTGATGGCCGCCGACCTGCGCGAGCGCATGAACCAGGACCCGGTGATCGACCCCATGGACCTCTTCGCCCACGTGTACGCCCGGCCCACCCCGCAACTGCTCGAGCAGGAAGCACAGTTGCGGGCGGAGCTGGAGGCGGAGGCGGACGGTTCGCACGAAGCGGGCCCGCACGGCCCGGAAGGAGCCGGGCGATGACCACGGTTGCCCTCAAGCCGGCGACCATGGCGCAGGCACTCGGACGAGCGCTGCGCGACTCCATGGCGGCCGACCCGACCGTCCACGTCATGGGCGAGGACGTCGGCACCCTCGGCGGTGTCTTCCGGGTCACCGACGGGCTCGCCGCGGAGTTCGGCGAGGACCGCTGCACCGACACCCCGCTCGCCGAGGCGGGCATCCTGGGCGCGGCCGTCGGCATGGCCATGTACGGCCTGCGCCCGGTCGTGGAGATGCAGTTCGACGCGTTCGCCTATCCGGCGTTCGAACAGCTCGTCTCGCACGTGGCGAAGATGCGCAACCGCACCCGCGGTGCCATGCCGATGCCCATCACGATCCGCGTCCCCTACGGCGGCGGCATCGGCGGCGTCGAGCACCACAGCGACTCCTCCGAGGCGTACTACATGGCGACCCCGGGTCTCCATGTCGTCACACCGGCGACCGTCTCCGACGCCTACGGGCTGCTGCGCGAGGCCATCGCCTCCGACGACCCGGTGGTGTTCCTGGAGCCCAAGCGGCTGTACTGGTCGAAGGACTCCTGGAACCCCGACGAGCCGTCGGCCGTTGAACCGATAGGCCGCGCGGTGGTGCGGCGCTCCGGCCGGAGCGCCACCCTCATCACGTACGGGCCGTCCGTGCCCGTCTGCCTCGAAGCCGCCGAGGCGGCGCGGGCCGAGGGCTGGGACCTCGAAGTCGTCGACCTGCGCTCCCTGGTGCCGTTCGACGACGAGACGGTGGCGGCGTCGGTCCGGCGGACCGGACGCGCGGTCGTCGTGCACGAGTCGGGCGGCTTCGGCGGCCCGGGCGGGGAGATCGCGGCCCGCGTCACGGAGCGCTGCTTCCACCACCTGGAGGCGCCGGTGCTGCGCGTCGCGGGATTCGACATCCCGTACCCGCCGCCCATGCTGGAGCGGCACCACCTGCCCGGTGTCGACCGGATCCTGGACGCCGTGGGGCGTCTGCAGTGGGAGGCGGTGAACTGATGGCGCAGGTGCTGGAGTTCAAGCTCCCCGACCTCGGGGAGGGGCTCACCGAGGCGGAGATCGTCCGTTGGCTGGTGGAGATCGGCGACGTCGTCGCCGTCGACCAGCCCGTCGTCGAGGTCGAGACGGCCAAGGCGATGGTCGAGGTGCCCTGCCCCTACGGCGGTGTGGTCACCGCCCGCTTCGGCGAGGAGGGCACGGAACTGCCGGTCGGCGCACCACTGCTGACCGTCGCCGTCGGTACTCCGTCCTCCGGCGAGGACGAGCAGGACCCCCAGGACGACGAGGGCTCCGGGAACGTGCTGGTGGGCTACGGCACGGGAGCGCCCCCGGCGCGGCGCCGCAGGGTTCGGCCCTCGGGCGGTCCCGCGGCCGGCGGGCAGCGCGCCCCGGGCGGCCCGGCCGCCGGCGGCCACGGCCCGGCGGGCGCTCCGTCCCCGGCCGGCGCACCGGTGCGCGGGGGCGCGGCGCCCCAGACCGGTGCCGCCGTCCCGGCGGCTCCGGGCGCGGTGGCCGGTTCGCGTGAGCAGGCAGGTGCGACCCGGTCCGCCGCGGAGGCGGACACGCAGACCTCCCGGAACGGAGCTGCGCGTGGGGACGGCCCCGTGCCGGTCATCTCGCCCCTCGTGCGCCGGCTCGCCCGGGAGAACGGCGTGGACCTGCGGGAGTTGGAGGGGTCCGGCCCCGACGGCCTGATCCTGCGGGCCGACGTGGAGTACGCGCTGCGCGCGGCGGCGGGCGGCCGGATGCGTCCCTCCTCCGTCATGGAGTCGCTCGGCGTCCCGGCGAGCGGCTCCGGCCCGGACGCGTTCACCGGCACGCCCTCGCAGGACCCCGCACGGGACGGCGCGTCCTCGTACGCGGACATCACGGCGGTCGTGCCCGGCGCGTCCGGCGTCTCCCGGGGCACCGCTCCGAACGGAGTCCGGGTTCCTCTGCGGGGCGTGCGCGGAGCCGTCGCCGACAAGCTCTCCCGCAGCCGACGGGAGATCCCCGACGCGACCTGCTGGGTGGACGCCGACGCGACGGAGCTGATGCGGGCCCGTACGGCGATGAACGCGGCGGGCGGCGCGAAGATCTCGCTGCTCGCCCTGCTGGCGCGGATCTGCACCGCCGCGCTGGCCCGGTTCCCCGAGCTCAACTCGACGGTCGACCTGGAAGCCCGTGAGATCGTCCGGCTCGACCGGGTGCACCTGGGGTTCGCGGCCCAGACCGACCGGGGGCTCGTGGTCCCGGTCGTGCGGGACGCGGACGGGCGGGACACCGAGGGACTCAGCGCCGAGTTCGCCCGGCTGACCGAGGCGGCCCGCACCGGCTCGCTGACGCCCGCGGACCTCACCGGCGGCACCTTCACCCTGAACAACTACGGGGTGTTCGGCGTCGATGGCTCCACACCGATCATCAACCACCCCGAGGCGGCCATGCTCGGCGTCGGCCGGATCATCCCGAAGCCCTGGGTGCACCAGGGCGAGTTGGCGGTGCGTCAGGTCGTCCAGCTCTCGTTGACCTTCGACCACCGGGTGTGCGACGGCGGTACGGCGGGCGGCTTCCTGCGGTATGTGGCGGACTGCGTGGAACAGCCGGCGGTGCTGCTGCGCACGCTGTAGCACCGCCGGGCCGGTCCTGCCCGTCCACATGCCGTGTACGGGGGTGGCAATGATCCTTCGGGCGCCCATACTCGGGGGATGACCGCGAACGAGCGACCGGATGCGCCGGGGCGATCGGATGCGATCGGGACACCGGGCAGGCCCGGCCTGCCCGGTGTCTCCGGTGCCGCCGTCGCGTACGACGCCGTCGTGCTCGCGGGAGGTTCCGCGCGACGGCTCGGCGGCGCGGACAAGCCCGGGGTGCGCGTGGGCGGCCGGGCACTGCTGGACCGGGTGCTCGCCGCGTGCGCCGACGCGGCCGTCACCGTGGTCGTGGCGGAACCCCGGCCCACCGCTCGCCCCGTGCGGTGGGCCCGTGAGGACCCGCCGGGCGGCGGACCCCTCGCCGCGCTCGACGCCGGCCTGCGGCACACCACGGCGCCGTACGTCGTGGTGCTCTCGGCCGACCTGCCGTTCCTGGACGAGAAGACGGTACGGCGCCTGCTGGACGCTCTCGCCGGGCCCGCGGACCCCGCGGGCCCGCACACTCCTCCGGGAGCCTCCCAGGAGGGCTCAGCGCGTCTCGTGACCCCTCCGAGTGGCTTCCGAGGGTTCCCCGGACGCTTCGGGACATCCGTGGGGCCCGCCTCCGCCGACCGCCGGGATGCGGGCGCCTCCGCCGCCGACCGCCGGAGCACGGGCACCGCCGCTCCAGCCGGCCCTCCGAGCGGGAACGCCACCCCGGCCGCCCCCGCCGCCCCAGCGACCCCCGCCGCCCCGACTCCCCTCGGTACCCCCGCCGAGGCGACCGCCCCGTCGACCCCCGGCGTTTCCGCCGACGCGGCCGCCCCGCCCGATCGGGGACCCCGGACCGCCGCGGGCACCGACGCGCCGGCCGACGACAAGCCCGTCACCGACGAGGGCCCTCATCCGGACGGCGTCCTTCTCACCGACCCCGACGGGCGCGACCAGCCCCTCGTGGCCGCCTACCGGACCGACGCGCTGCGCCGTGAACTGGCCGTTCTGGGAACCGCCCACGGCGGACTCGGCGGCCTGCCGCTGCGACGGCTCGTCGCCGCGCTCGACCTTCTCCGCCTCTCCGACCCCGTCGCGTCCTTCGACTGCGACACCTGGGACGACATCGCCGCCGCTCGGGCACGCATCAGGGAGCATGGGCACGTGTTGCATGAATGGATTTCCGCAGTCAAGGACGAGCTGGGCATCGACCTGGACGTCGACACCGGCGTGCTGCTCGACCTGGCGCGCGACGCCGCGCACGGAGTGGCGAGGCCGGCCGCGCCACTGACCACGTTCCTCGTGGGGTACGCGGCCGCTCAGGCGGGCGGCGGACCCGAAGCGGTCGCCGAGGCGTCCCGGAAGGCCACGGCGCTCGCGCTCCGCTGGGCCGACGAGGACGCTCCGGACGCCGCCCAGGACCCGGCAAAGGGCACCTCGCCCGCTGCCGCCGCCGAACCGGACGCCGGATGACCGCCGCCCGCTCCACCCGGGACGGCCAGGACGCCGACGAGTTCGACGTCGAGGAGGCCCTCGCGCTGGTCAAGAACCCCGGACCGCGTCCGTCGGGCGAGCAGCTCCGCGCGGAGGGCGTCCCCGCAGGGACACCCCGTGGAGACGATCGCCCCCCGGCCCCGGGCACCGGAGCGCAGGACCAGGACAAGCAGGCCCAGCACAAGGCCACCCCCTGGCCCGAGGCCCGCGTCGTCGCCGAGCGGGCCGCCCGGTCCGTACCTCGCCGGGCCCCGATCTCCGTCCCCCTCGACGCGGCCCTCGGCCTCGTCCTCGCCGCCCCGTTGACCGCGCTCACCGACCTTCCCTCCTTCGACACCTCGGCGATGGACGGCTGGGCCGTCGCGGGTCCCGGGCCCTGGGAGGTGCGGGGGGACGGAGTGCTCGCCGGAAACGCGGCGCCCGAGCGACTCACCGACGGTGAGGCCGTCCGGATCGCGACCGGCGCCCGCGTCCCGCGCGACGCGACCGCCGTCCTGCGCAGCGAGCACGGTCGGCTCGACGACAAGGGACGCCTGCACGCCCGTCACGCCCCGGGCCACGGTCCCGCCCGACAGGCCGGAACCCTGGACGTGGCGCACGGACAGGACATCCGTCCACGCGGCCAGGAGTGCCGCAGCGGAGACCAACTGCTGCCGCTCGGCGTCCTGGTGACCCCCGCCGTGCTGGGCCTCGCCGCCGCGGCGGGCTACGACACCCTCACCGTGATCCCCCGCCCCCGCGTCGAAGTGCTCGTCCTCGGCGACGAGTTGCTCACCGAGGGACTGCCCCGCGAAGGCCTCATCCGGGACGCGCTCGGCCCGATGCTGCCGCCGTGGCTGCGGGCGCTCGGCGCCGAGGTCGTCGCGGTACGCCGCCTCGGCGACGACGCCGCGGCGCTGCACAAGGCGATCACCGGTTCGCGGGCCGACCTGATCGTCACCACCGGGGGCACCGCGTCCGGCCCTGTCGACCATGTCCACCCGATACTGCGCCGGCTCGGCGCCGATCTGCTGGTGGACGGCGTCAAGGTGCGGCCCGGACATCCGATGCTGCTGGCCCGTACCCAGGAGGGCCAGCACCTCGTCGGCCTGCCCGGCAACCCGCTCGCGGCCGTGTCCGGCCTCCTGACACTCACCGAGCCGCTGCTGCGCACCCTGGCCGGGCGCGCTGCCCCGGGGCCGTACACGCTGCCCTGCAGGGAGGCCGTGCAGGGGCATCCGTACGACACCCGGCTCGTCCCCGTCTCGTTGCGCGGCGAGCGCGCCGTACCGCTGCACTACAACGGCCCGGCGATGCTGCGGGGCATCGCCGCGTCCGATGCCCTCGCCGTCGTACCGCCGGCCGGCGCGCGGGCGGGTCAGGAGCTGGAACTCATCGACCTGCCGTGGGCGTCCGCGGGGATCGACGCGTGCTGCGTCTGAGACGGGGCCGGGCAGGGACGGGAGCGGGAGCGGGAGCGGGAGCGGAACGAGGGTGGAAGCGGCGTGACGGCGGGACGGTGGCGGTGTGACGTCCGGGGCGGGAGCGGCATGAATCCGAACGGGGTGTGTTTCACGTGAAACTTCCGGGCCATGATGCGATCGCCCGCCAGGCGGACGAGCATCTCGTGACCCACCAGGTGAAACTGCCGCGGAAGGTCGTCGAGCGTCCGATCCGGCAGGTCGCCAAGCGACTGGCGATGGCCTTGCTGGTGCTGGTCGCCACCGCGCTGATCGTCTGGTTCGACCGCGACGGCTACACCGACAACTCGGACGGAAGCGTCGACCTGCTCGACGCGTTCTACTACGCGACGGTGACCCTCTCGACCACCGGCTACGGCGACGTCACCCCGACCAGCGACGGCGCCCGGCTCATCAACATCCTGCTCATCACGCCACTGCGGGTGCTCTTCCTGATCATCCTGGTCGGCACCACGCTGGAGGTCCTCACGGAACGCACCCGTGAGGAATGGCGCCTGAACCGCTGGAGGGCGGCCTTGAGGGATCACACCGTCGTTGTCGGGTTCGGGACCAAGGGCCGGTCGGCCGTCGAGACCGTCTGCGCGACCGGGCTGAAGAAGGAGCAGGTTGTGGTCGTCGACCCGAGCCCCCGGGTGGTCGACGCGGCGACCGCGGAGGGATACGCCGGGGTGATCGGTGATGCCACGCGCAGCGACGTCCTGATGCGCGCCGAGCTCCACCGGGCACGCCAGATCATCATCGCCACCCAGCGCGACGACACGGCCGTGCTCGTGACCCTGACGGCCCGGCAGCTCAACCGCGGGGCGAAGATCGTCGCCGCCGTGCGCGAGGAGGAGAACGCGCCGCTGCTCAAGCAGTCCGGCGCGGACGCGGTCATCACCAGCGCCAGCGCGGCCGGACGGCTGCTCGGCCTCTCCGTCCTCAGCCCCGCCGCCGGCATGGTGATGGAGGACCTGATCCATCAGGGCAGCGGGCTCGACATGGTCGAACGGCCCGTCATAAAGGCCGAGGTGGGCAAGGGGGTCCGCGAGACCCCCGACCTGGTGGTCAGCGTCGTCCGGGGGCATCGCGTCCTCGGGTACGACGATCCGGCCGTCGGCACACTCCAGTTGACGGACCGGCTCATCACGATCGCGCGGGTCACCCCGGGCACCCAGGTGACACCGGGGAACCGGCTCCGCCCGCAGGACTAGGGAGCCACCTCCCAGGAGTAGCGTCGTCCTCATGTACGCGATCACGATTCCTGAACCTGGTGGGCCCGAGGCGCTGGTGTGGGACGAGGTCCCCGATCCGGTGCCGGGCGAGGGCGAAGTGCTGGTCGAGGTGGTGGCCAGCGCCGTCAACCGTGCCGATCTGCTCCAGCGGCAGGGCATGTACAACCCGCCGCCAGGAGCCTCCGCCTACCCCGGGCTCGAATGCTCGGGGCGCGTCGTCGAGGTCGGCACCGGCGTCTCGGGCTGGGCCGTCGGCGACGAGGTGTGCGCGCTGCTCGCGGGCGGCGGATACGCCCAGAAGGTCGCTGTGCCCGCGGGACAGCTGCTGCCCGTCCCCAAGGGCCTGAACCTGCTGCAGGCGGCGGCGCTGCCCGAGGTGACGTGCACCGTCTGGTCGAACGTCTTCATGGTCTCCCACCTGCTCCCCGGTGAGACGCTGCTCGTGCACGGCGGCTCCAGCGGCATCGGCACCATGGCGATCCAGCTGGCCAAGGCCGTCGGCGCGAAAGTCGCCGTCACGGCCGGCACGAAGGAGAAGCTCGACTTCTGCGCCGAGCTGGGCGCGGACATCCTGATCAACTACCGCGAGCAGGACTTCGTCGAGGAGATCGAGCGCGCCACGGACGGGGCGGGCGCCGACGTCATCCTCGACAACATGGGCGCCAAGTACCTCGACCGGAACGTGCGCGCCCTCGCGGTGAACGGGCGGCTCGCCATCATCGGCATGCAGGGCGGGATCAAGGGCGAACTGAACATCGCCACCCTCCTGAACAAGCGCGCCGCCGTCACCGCGACCTCGCTGCGTGCCCGGCCGCTCAGTGAGAAGACGGCGATCGTGGCGGCCGTACGCGAGCACGTGTGGCCGTTGATCGACGGCGGCCACGTACGGCCGATCGTGGACCGCGAGCTGCCCATGAGCGAAGCGGGCGCGGCGCACCGGGTGCTGGAGGAGAGCGGCCACATCGGCAAGGTCCTGCTGGTCGCGCCGCAGAGCTGAGCCCTCCCGTCTTCGAGGCGCACCGTGTCCCTGGCGGTGCGCCTCAGCCGCGGCGGACGCGCAGGCCCACGAAGGCGAGGCCCAGGCCGAGGCCGACGAGGATCAGGCCGCCGCCCAGTGGCAGCACCTGCCATACCGGCTCGGTGGTGGACCCGGGGCCCACGACGCTCTGCTGCACGGGAGCGGGGTCCTCCCGCGACGCCTCGGGAACGTCACCCACCTGGCTGAGTCCGGCGCCGATGTCGCTGCCGACGTCCGTGCCGGGGTCCGAGTCCTCGGGTTCCGGGGAGTCCTCGTCGGCGCGTCCCGGTCGTACGCGGCCCTCGCCCGCGAGACTGCCGGCGCGTGAGGCGTCCGGTGTCGGGATGGCCCGTCCGGGCTCGGGGGCACCGGGTCCGGGCTGTCCGAGGGACCCGGTCGACGCGAGGGGCCGGGAGGCCGGCGGGGCGGCGCCCGCCGCGGAGCCGGTGCCGCACAGCAGGGCGGCCGCGAGCAGCCCGGCCGCGGGCAGGATGCGGAGCCTTGGAGTCACGCCGGTGACCCCCTCCCGGTTCGCCAAGACGAGTGCCGTGATCGACGGGACAAGCCTCACATGACGCATCATTCCCGGCATCCCGGCGGAAAGTGACGCTCCGCGAGCGCCCGCGGACCGTCTGCGCGGTTCTCCGTGCGGAACTGCCGCCCCCGTACCTGGTGGATCACCGTGTGGAGGGGGCGCCACCGTGATGGAGTGCACGGGTGCGAGAGAATGGCGGCATGGAGATGCCGAGGAACGAAAGGTCGCCGGAGAACCCTCAGATCCTGGTTGTCGGCCAGGACGGTATGGCTCTCGGTGGCACCGGAGACGAGGACTCCCGCGAGGTCCCGGTCACGGAGATGGTGGAACAGCCCGCCAAGGTGATGCGTATCGGCAGCATGATCAAGCAGCTGCTGGAGGAGGTGCGCGCGGCACCTCTGGACGAGGCGAGCAGGGCCCGGCTCAAGGAGATCCACGCCAGTTCCGTGAAGGAGCTGGAGGACGGTCTGGCCCCCGAGCTCGTCGACGAGCTGGAGCGGCTCTCCCTGCCCTTCGCCGACGAGACGACTCCCAGCGACGCGGAACTGCGGATCGCGCAGGCCCAGTTGGTGGGCTGGCTCGAGGGACTCTTCCACGGGATCCAGACGACCCTCTTCGCCCAGCAGATGGCGGCGAGGGCGCAGCTGGAGCAGATGCGCCGTGCGCTCCCGCCGGGTGTCGGCGGGGCGGAGGGCGACGAGGACCCCCGTACCGGGGGCCGCTCGGGCGGACCGTACCTGTAACCACGCGGATCACCGGGTACTCCCGGACACCTGATTCGCCCACGTCACCCCGAACGAGACGGGCCCGGCACCTCGGTGCCGGGCCCGTTCACGTGCGTGCGGGTGCGGGGTGGCTCAGGACGGGTCGCCGGAGGACACCTTGAGCTCGATCTCCGGCATCTTCTTGGGATCGACGTCCGTGCCCGCCGATGGGAACTGATCCATGATCGTGTCCTCGCCGTACGTGTTCTCGTCGACGCGGGTGATCTTCATCTGCCAGCCGGCGGCCTGGAAGCAGGACTTCACCGACGTGAGGTTCTTGTAGTGGAAGTCCGGGACCTGGATCTTGTCCGGGTCGTCGTAGGACTCCTGCGCGTCGGTGCACTTGTCGGTGTCGATGGTCTTCGACGTGTCCGGACCCTTGTGGCCGGCGACCACGGAGGGCGACGCGCTGGTCGTGCCGCCACCGCCCTTGGTGTCGTCGCCGCTGTCGCCGTTGCTCAGCGCCAGCGCGGTGATCAGGCCGCCGATCGCGAGGACCGCGACGACGATCGCCCCGACCACCACACCCCTGTTGCTCTTCCCGCCGCCCGAGCCGCCCGAGGCGGGCGTCGAGTGCTGCGGCGTGAGGTTGTAGGGCGGCGGGGTCGACGTGCCGTGCTGCGGGGCGTAGGCGGAGGTCTGCTGGGCCGGCGTCTGGTAGCCGCCCTGCTGCGGGTAGCCGTAGGACGGGGCGGGCGTGCCGTAGGGGCCCGGCTGGTACGGGGTCTGCACGGGGCCCGGTGCCGGGGTGCCCTGCTCGACCGGCGGGAACACGGCGGAGGCGACGCCCGCGCCGCTCGGCGTCTGGGCGCCCGGCACGATGCTCGGCGGGGCCGCGTGGAAGGACTGGGCGACCCGCAGGCACTCGTCCCGCATGGCCTCGGCGCTCGGGAAGCGCTCGTTCGGGTTCTTCTTCAGCGCGCGGGCGACCAGCGCGTCCACCCCGGGGGGCAGCGAGCGGTTCACCGAGGAGGGCGCGACCGGCTCCTCCTGGACGTGCGCGTACGCGATGGCCAGCGGGGAGTCCGCCTCGAACGGCAGCCGCCCGGTGACCAGTTGGAAGAGCATGATGCCGACCGAGTACAGGTCGGACCGGGCGTCGACGCCGCGGCCCAGCGCCTGCTCGGGGGAGAGGTACTGCGGGGTGCCGACGACCATGCCCGTCTGGGTCATGGACGTGACGCCGGACTGCATGGCGCGGGCGATGCCGAAGTCCATGACCTTCACGACGTTGCGCTTGGTCATCATCACGTTGCCCGGTTTGATGTCCCGGTGGACCAGGCCCATCTCGTGGCTGATCTCCAGCGCCGCCAGCACGTCCGCGGTGATCTTCAGGGCCTTGTCGGCGGGCATCGCGCCGTACTGCTGGATGTCCGCCTCGAGGACCGAGCCGAGCGGCTTGCCCTCGATGTACTCCATGACGATGTACGGCGTCGTCATGCCGTCGAGGTCGTCCTCGCCGGTGTCGAAGACGGAGACGATGTTCGTGTGGGTGAGCTTGGCCACCGACTGGGCCTCGCGGCGGAAGCGCTCGCGGAAGGCCTGCTCACGGCCGAGCTCGGTGTGCAGCGTCTTGATCGCGACCTGCCGGTCGAGCACCGAGTCGTACGCGAGGTGCACCGAGGCCATGCCGCCCTCGCCGAGCAGATCGCGCAGCTGGTAGCGGCCGCCGGCGACCGCACGCCCCGCATACCGGCCCTGTGCGCCGTCCTGGCTCATCTTCTGCGTCCCCCGCGGCCGTGATCGATTGGCTTATTCCGGGCCAAGTCTGCCCGAGGCCACTGACACGTCAAGCGCGGTGCCCGTTCCGTGACCGTCTGCGAAAGAAGCGTCGCGGAAGCGTTACAGGTACCGCGCGGCCGGTACACAGAATTTGCACGCACGGACCTGGGACGGGTTGGATGGCCCGTCCATCTCACTTTCATCTCGGGCCGGGGCCTTGCACGGAGCCTGTAGCGTGGCCCGACGGAGACCGTAACAACCACCGCGCAGACCGCGGGCAGAAACGACGGCGAGGACTGATGGCACAGCAGCAGCGCGCTCAGGGCCCGTCCGACCCCGAGGCGACTGGCGGCGGTATGTCAGATGCGCCGGAGTTGTGGGGTAACGGCGGACTGGTCGGCGACGGCCGGTATCGGCTGACACGCAGACTCGGCCGGGGCGGCATGGCCGAGGTGTTCGCCGCCGAGGACGTGCGCCTCGGGCGGACCGTCGCGGTCAAGCTGCTCCGGTCCGATCTGGCCGAGGACCCCGTGTCCAAGGCGCGCTTCACGCGCGAGGCCCAGTCGGTCGCGGGGCTCAACCACCACGCCGTCGTCGCCGTGTACGACTCCGGCGAGGACGTGGTCGGCCACGGCGTCGTCCCGTACATCGTGATGGAGATCGTCGAGGGTCACACGATCCGCGACCTGCTGATCAACGCCGAGGCCCCCGGGCCCGAGCAGGCGCTGATCATCGTGTCCGGTGTCCTGGAGGCGCTCGCCTACTCGCACCAGCACGGCATCGTGCACCGCGACATCAAGCCCGCGAACGTGATCATCACGGAGACCGGCGCGGTCAAGGTGATGGACTTCGGCATCGCGCGCGCCCTGCACGGCGCGCAGTCGACGATGACCCAGACCGGCATGGTCATGGGCACGCCGCAGTACCTCTCCCCGGAGCAGGCGCTCGGCAAGGCCGTCGACCACCGCTCCGACCTGTACGCGACCGGCTGCCTGCTGTACGAACTCCTGGCGCTGCGGCCCCCGTTCACCGGCGAGACGCCGCTCTCGGTGGTCTACCAGCACGTCCAGGACACCCCGGTGCCCCCGTCCCAGGTGTCGAACGCGGCGCCGCCGGAGCTCGACGGGCTCGTGATGCGTGCCCTCGCTAAGGAGCCGGACGACCGGTTCCAGACCGCCGAGGAGATGCGCGGTCTCGTCCAGTACGGGCTGCAGATGCTGTACGACCAGGGCAGCCACACCGGCACCTGGAACACCGGCCCGGTCACCGTCCACGACGGGCTGAACGCCTCCGCGGCCGGCTTCGCGGGGACGGCCGCGCTGCCGCACCCCGGCGACTCCGGGACCGCGCAGATCCCGGCGCCGATGATCCCGCCCTACGGCGGCGGTGACGACGGCGGCTTCGAGGGGCGCGGCAACAAAGGCGGCGGCCGCGGAAAGCTGTGGATCCTCGCGGTGTTCGCCGTGATCGCGATCGCGGCGGGTGTCGCGCTGGCGCTCAACAACACCGGTGGCGGCGGAGGCGGCGGGACGGGGACGTCGGAGAAGCCGACCAGCACGCACTCCACCAAGGACAACGAGTCGGACCAGACGCCCAGCGACGACACGACGGACCAGTCGACGGACGACACCTCGGGCGACAACTCGACGGACACGGGCGACACCCCGGACTACACGCCCTCGGAGACGCCGTCGGAGACCGACCAGCCGACCGACAAGCCGACCGACAAGCCCACGGACAAGCCGACGAAGCCGACGCACAGCGCCACGGAGGAGCCGTCCGACGACCCGCCGTCACCCACTCCGACTCCGCCGGCGGAGTCGGAGGACCCGGGCGGCGACGGCGACGGCGGTCTCACGAGCGGAGCCGCCGGGCTCTGAGCCGAGCCGGCGACGGCCGAACGGTGTCCGGACGGCCCTGAGACGACGACACGCGCGCGTGGAGCCCCGGGAGGGCTCCACGCGCGCGTGTCCGTGTCACCGGGGCACAGAACCGCAGGACGAGGCAGCAGCCCCTCACAGGACCCGGCTCAGGCGCCCTTCCAGGTCGTCGTCGCCCGTCGAGTTCACGCTGGCGAACTGCGGCTCGATGCCGAGGTAGACGGGCTCGTAGGGTGCCCCGTCGACGAGCGGCGGCGCGGGGCCGAACAGCTCCAGTTCGGCGGCGGTCGGCTCGACCCGCTCGCACCGGCCCACGATCTGCGCCGACCACAGGCTCTCGCCGCGCCGCGCGCAGCTCAGGTTGTCGGTGCCGTACGCGACGACACTGCCGGCGCACGCGAGGTGGTAACCGCATTTCAGGGGCATGCGCAGCAGGACGCGGCCGTCCACGACGATGTGGCGGGCGAACGCGAGGAAGGGCATCGCGCGCAGGCTGGTGGCCACCCGGCCGTAGTCGGTGCGGGCGATCAGTTCCACGGCGAGTCGTTCGTCGGCGGGCGCCCGGCGGGCCGGTTCGTCGGTGGGCATGCCCCCAATGTCCGGGACCGGCGGGGCCGGGAAATAGGGGCACCCGCCCTCCGAAGAGGGGTCTTAAGTCCCTGACGGGCCGTGTCCTCGTCGATCAGCGGTGCTGCTGTTCCGCCTGCATTCGTGCCACGTAGGCGGCCGCCTGCGACCGGCGTTCCATTCCCAGCTTGGACAGCAGGCTCGACACGTAGTTCTTGATCGTTTTCTCGGCGAGGTGCAGGCGCTCCCCGATCGCGCGATTGGTGAGCCCCTCGCCGATCAGGTCGAGGATCCTGCGTTCCTGGTCCGTGAGGCGCTCGAGTTTCCCGTCGCCCTTGGGGGCCCCTCCGTCGCGCAGCCGCTCCAGCACGCGGGCCGTGGCCACCGGGTCGAGCAGGGACTTTCCGGCCGCCACGTCCCGGACGGCCGTCAGCAGTTCGTTGCCGCGGATGTCCTTGAGGACATAACCCGAGGCGCCCGCCATGATCGCGTCGAACAGGGCCTCGTCGTCGGAGAACGAGGTCAGCATCAGGCACTTGATGTCCTCGTTCGCGGAGCGGATCTCGCGGCAGACCTCCACGCCGCTGCCGTCGGGAAGGCGGACGTCGAGGACGGCCACGTCCGGACGGGTCGCCGGGATACGGGCCAGCGCGTCGGCCGCCGTCCCCGCCTCGCCGACCACCTCGATGTCGTCCTCGACCGAGAGCAGTTCGTGCACCCCGCGGCGGACCACCTCATGGTCATCGAGGAGAAATACGCTGATTTTCCCGTTTTCCGGCACGGTGTCAGTGTCACACACGATCATGGCCATTGCCCTCGGGTGAACTCTTCCCGTGCCCGGGGTGGCCGGGATAACGTGCCGGTGTTCCGGCCCCCTGCAAGGCTGTGACCAGTGCTGTGACCAGCGAGTGTTCCCGACCGGCTCGGTTTACTAGGAAATCCACGTTTCGAAGTACTTGGATTTCCTATCAAAATCGCAGGTCAGGAGAGGTTTCACAGAATTGTGAAGCACTGGGTAACGTGACTTGTGCAGGGCGCTCGCCGGGGCACCTGTCACGCCTGTTCCCGGCCGAGTGGCACCCACCCCGTGCACGGGTGCCGGACAGGCGAGCCGATCCCCCGAGCCCAAAAAGCGGGCGAGGGGGACCCCAGCCTTCCGGCAATCCCGGGGGCCGGACCGACGGAGGAGCACACGTGACCGTGGAGAGCACTGCCGCGCGCAAGCCGCGACGCAGCGCCGGTACGAAGAGCGCCGCGAGCGCCAGTACGACCGGTACCAAGAGCGCCGCGAGCAAGCGCACCGGCGCCGCCGCCAAGAAGTCCCCGGGGGCGACGGGCGGCGAGCCGGAGCTCGTTCAGCTGCTGACCCCGGAGGGCGAGCGGGTTCAGGACGCCACGTACGACCCGTACGTCGCCGACATCACCTCCGAGGAGCTGCGCGGCCTGTACCGGGACATGGTCCTGAGCCGCCGCTTCGACGCGGAGGCGACGTCCCTGCAGCGGCAGGGCGAGCTGGGCCTGTGGGCCTCGATGCTCGGCCAGGAGGCCGCCCAGATCGGTTCGGGCCGCGCCACCCGCGACGACGACTACGTCTTCCCGACCTACCGCGAGCACGGCGTCGCCTGGTGCCGCGGGGTCGACCCGACGAACCTGCTCGGCATGTTCCGCGGCGTGAACAACGGCGGCTGGGACCCGAACAGCAACAACTTCCACCTGTACACGATCGTCATCGGCTCGCAGACGCTGCACGCCACCGGCTACGCCATGGGCGTCGCCAAGGACGGCGCCGACTCGGCCGTGATCGCGTACTTCGGTGACGGCGCCTCCAGCCAGGGCGACGTCCTGGAGGCCTTCAACTTCGGGGCGGTCTACAACGCGCCCGTCGTGTTCTTCTGCCAGAACAACCAGTGGGCGATCTCCGAGCCGACCGAGCGCCAGATGCGTGTGCCGCTGTACCAGCGCGCGCAGGGGTTCGGCTTCCCCGGCGTGCGCGTGGACGGCAACGACGTGCTCGCCAGTCTCGCCGTGACCCGCTGGGCGCTGGAGCGGGCCCGTTCGGGCGAGGGCCCCACCCTCGTCGAGGCCTTCACCTACCGCATGGGCGCGCACACCACCTCCGACGACCCGACCAAGTACCGGGCCGACGAGGAGCGCGAGGCGTGGGAGGCGAAGGACCCGATCCTGCGCCTGCGCACATACCTGGAGGCCGCGAACCACGCGGACGAGGCATTCTTCGCGGAACTCGAAGCCGAGAGCGAGACGTTGGGCAAACGAGTACGCGACGCCGTGCGGGCCATGCCCGACCCGGACAGCCTCGCCATCTTCGAGCACGCGTACGCGGACGGGCACGCGCTCGTCGACGAGGAGCGGGCCCAGTTCGCCGCCTACCAGGCGTCGTTCGTGGACGAGGGGGGTAACTGACATGGCCGTGGAAAAGGTTGCGCTCGCCAAGGCGATCAACGAGTCGTTGCGCAGGGCCATGGAGTCCGACCCCAAGGTCCTGATCATGGGTGAGGACGTCGGCAAGCTCGGCGGCGTCTTCCGCGTCACCGACGGGCTCCAGAAGGACTTCGGCGAGGAGCGGGTCATCGACACCCCGCTCGCCGAGTCGGGCATCGTCGGCACCGCGATCGGCCTGGCCCTGCGCGGCTACCGCCCGGTCGTGGAGATCCAGTTCGACGGCTTCGTCTTCCCGGCCTACGACCAGATCGTCACGCAGCTCGCCAAGATGCACGCGCGGGCGCTGGGCAAGATCAAGCTCCCCGTCGTCGTCCGCATCCCGTACGGCGGCGGCATCGGTGCCGTCGAGCACCACTCGGAGTCCCCCGAGGCGCTGTTCGCGCACGTCGCCGGCCTCAAGGTCGTCTCGCCGTCGAACGCCTCGGACGCCTTCTGGATGATGCAGCAGGCCATCCAGAGCGACGACCCGGTGATCTTCTTCGAGCCGAAGCGGCGCTACTGGGACAAGGGCGAGGTCACCTGGTCCACCAGCGGCTCCGACGCGGACGACGCCATCCCCGGGCCCCTGCACAAGGCGACCGTGGTGCGCGAGGGCAGCGACCTGACCCTCGTCGCGTACGGACCGATGGTGAAGGTCTGCCTGGAGGCCGCCGCGGCCGCCCAGGAGGAGGGCAAGTCGATCGAGGTCCTGGACCTGCGCTCGATGTCCCCCATCGACTTCGACTCCGTCCAGGCCTCGGTCGAGAAGACCCGGCACCTGGTCGTGGTGCACGAGGCCCCGGTGTTCCTCGGCACGGGCGCGGAGATCGCGGCCCGCATCACCGAGCGGTGCTTCTACCACCTGGAGGCGCCCGTCCTGCGCGTCGGCGGCTATCACGTCCCGTACCCGCCGGCACGCCTGGAAGAGGAGTACCTTCCGGGCCTGGACCGGGTGCTCGACGCCGTCGACCGCTCGCTGGCGTACTGAGGAGAGGGTCGTGACGACGATGACTGAGAACGCGTCGGGACTCCGCGAGTTCAAGATGCCCGATGTGGGCGAGGGACTCACCGAGGCGGAGATCCTCAAGTGGTACGTCCAGCCGGGTGACACCGTCACCGACGGCCAGGTCGTCTGCGAGGTCGAGACCGCGAAGGCAGCGGTCGAACTGCCGATCCCGTTCGACGGTGTGGTGCACGCACTGCACTTCCCCGAGGGCACCACGGTGGACGTCGGCCAGGTGATCATCGCGGTGGACGTGTCCGGCGGAGCCGCCGCACCCGCGGCTCCCGTGGCCGCCCCGGCCGCGCAGCCCGTTCCCGCCGAGGAGGCCAAGCCCGAGGGCCGCAAGCCCGTCCTCGTCGGGTACGGCGTGGCGGAGTCCTCCACCAAGCGCCGCGCCCGCAAGGGCGTCGAGGTCCCGGCCCAGCAGGGCGAGACGCTCTACGCGGCCACCGCGCTCCAGGCCGAGCTGAACGGCCACGGCGCCGCCCCCGCGCAGCGTCCCCTGGCCAAGCCCCCGGTCCGCAAGCTCGCCAAGGACCTCGGGGTCGACCTGGCGACGATCACCCCGTCCGGCCCGGACGGCGTGATCACGCGGGAGGACGTGCACGCGGCGGTGGCCCCGGCGCAGGCACCGGCTCCCGCCGCCGTGCCGGCTCCGCAGGTCCCGCAGGAGGCCCCGGCCCGCGTCCAGGCCCCCGCTCCGGCCGCCTCGTACGACGGCGCGCGGGAGACCCGCGTCCCGGTCAAGGGCGTCCGGAAGGCGACGGCCGCCGCGATGGTCGGCTCGGCGTTCACCGCGCCGCACGTCACCGAGTTCGTGACGCTCGACGTGACGCGCACGATGCGCCTGGTCGAGGAGCTCAAGCAGGACAAGGAGATGCAGGGGCTGCGGGTGAACCCGCTGCTGCTCATCGCCAAGGCCCTGCTGGTCGCGATCAAGCGCAACCCCGGGATCAACGCGTCCTGGGACGAGGCGAATCAGGAGATCGTCCAGAAGCACTACGTGAACCTGGGCATCGCCGCCGCCACGCCCCGGGGCCTGATCGTGCCGAACATCAAGGACGCGCACGACAAGACGCTGCCGCAGCTGGCGGAGGAGCTGGGCGCCCTGGTGGCGACCGCCCGCGAGGGCAGGACGTCCCCCGCGGCGATGCAGGGCGGCACCGTGACGATCACCAACGTCGGCGTGTTCGGCGTCGACACGGGCACGCCGATCCTGAACCCGGGCGAGTCCGCGATCCTGGCGGTCGGCGCGATCAAGCTGCAGCCCTGGGTGCACAAGGGCAAGGTGAAGCCCCGTCAGGTCACCACGCTGGCGCTCTCGTTCGACCACCGCCTGGTCGACGGCGAGCTGGGCTCCCGGGTGCTCGCCGACACGGCGGCGATCCTGGAGCAGCCCAAGCGGCTGATCACCTGGGCGTAGGCCCGCGGGGACGAACGGAAGGGGCCTGCCGCGCGATGGCGCGGCAGGCCCCTTCCCGTGCGCGGGGCTGATCGGCCCCGCACGCGTGACTACTTGGCGAAGGCGTAGCTCATGAGCTTCTTCGCGTCCGACTCACGAGCCGGGATGGACGTCGAGGCGAGGACCGTGCCGATGACGGTCTTGCCGTTGCGGGTGGCGGCGAAGACGAGGCAGTACTTCGCCTCGGGGCCGGAGCCGGTCTTCACGCCGATGGTGCCGCTGTAGCTGCTGAGCAGACCGTTGGTGTTGGTCCACGCGGCCATGGTGCGGGTGGTGCCGGTCTTCGTGACGGTCTTCGCGGAGTACGACTTGGTCTTCACGATCGACTTGAACGTGGAGCTCTTCATCGCGCTGCTGGCGATCTTCGTCAGGTCGCGCGGCGTCGAGTAGTTGGAGCCGTTGCCGATGCCGTCGAACGAGTCGAAGTGCGTGTTCGTCAGGTGCAGGCTCGACGCGGCGGAGTTCATCTTGCCGATGAACGACTTCACGCGGGCGGCACGGGTCGAACCCGATCCGAACTTGTCGGCCAGCGCGTAGGCGGCGTCGCAGCCCGACGGCAGCATCAGCCCGTAGAGGAGCTGGCGGACGGTGACCTTGTCGCCCACGATCAGGTGCGCCTGCGAGGCGTTGTTGGCGACGACGTAGTCGCTGTAGGCCTTCTGGATGGTGACCTTGGAGTCCAGGTTCAGGTTCGACTGGGCCAGCACCACCTTGGCCGTCATGATCTTGGTTGTGGAGCCGGTGGAACGGCGGGTGTCCGCGGCCTTGGTGTAGAGGGTCTTGGCGGTGCCGTTGTTCATCACGTAGCCGCCCTTGGCGGCGATCGTGGGGGTGGCGACGGCGCCGGCGGGTGCTGCCCCGAAGGCTCCGGCGGCCAGCACGGCGCCGGTGGTGACGGTCACAGCGGCGGCCCTGCGGAAACGCGTGCCCTTAATGCCGGTAATCAAAATGAACGCTCCGTATGCGCGAAATGCCCCTGGGAGAACGGCACATGACAATGCCGTCTGGTGTACCGACTCCCCAGAACGGCAAAGGGATGTACGGCGAAACGGTGAAGTTTATGTGACCTGCGTTACATCAAGTGCCGGGAGGGGTCCGCATGCTGGAACTCCGCCCGGCATGCGTACGTGTTGTATCTATGATGTGCGCATGCCTTCAGCCCCACCTGCCCCCGCGCGACGGCCCGTGAAGCAGCCGGCGGCCGCCGACCGCGTCTACGCACACGTCAAGCAGGGTGTCCTGGAACGCCGTTACGAGGGCGGCACCCTGCTCACCGAGGGCGAACTCGCCGACGCGGTGGGCGTCTCGCGCACCCCGGTCCGCGAGGCACTGCTCCGCCTCGAGGCCGAAGGCCTCATCAGGCTCTACCCGAAGAAGGGCGCGCTCGTCCTGCCCGTCTCCGCCCAGGAGATCGCGGACGTGGTCGAGACCCGGCAGCTCGTCGAGGAGCACGCCGCCCGCAAGGCCGTACCGGCGTCGCCGCGGCTCATCGCCCGCCTCGAAGAACTCCTCGCCCAGCAGAAGGAACAGGCCGCCGCCGGGGACCTGGCCGCCGCCGCGGTCACCGACCGCTGCTTCCACGCCGAGATCGTCCGAAGCGGCGGGAACGAGATCCTCTCCCGGCTCTACGACCAGCTCCGAGACCGCCAGTTGAGGATGGGAGTCGCCGTGATGCACGCCCACCCCGACCGGATCACCAAGACCCTCACCGAGCACGAGCAGATCCTCCAGGCGCTGCGCTCCGGCGACGCCGACGCGGTCGTCGGCCTCATCCACGGACACGTCAGCTGGTTCTCCAACCTGGCCCGGGGCGAGGTCCGATGAGCTCCTCGGCCACGCTGCCCGGCGACCCGCCCGGCGGCCGGCGCGCCATCGCCGTCTGGGGCATCGGCGTCGCGGTCTACTTCGTCGCCGTCATCTTCCGTACGTCCCTCGGCGTGGCCGGGCTCGACGCGGCGGACCGCTTCCACGTGGGCGCGTCCGCCCTGTCCACCTTCTCCATCCTCCAGCTCCTCGTCTACGCGGGCATGCAGATACCGGTCGGGCTCCTCGTCGACCGGCTCGGCACCAAGAAGGTGCTGACCATCGGCGTGCTGCTGTTCACGGCCGGACAACTGGGCTTCGCGTTCTCCTCCTCGTACGGCATGGCGCTCGCCTCGCGCGCGCTGCTCGGCTGCGGTGACGCGATGACCTTCATCAGCGTGCTGCGGCTCGGCACCCGGTGGTTCCCCGCCCGCCGCGGACCCCTCGTCGCCCAGCTCGCGGGCCTGGTCGGCATGGCCGGCAACCTGGTGTCGACGCTCGTCATCGCCCGCCTGCTGCACGGAGTGGGCTGGACCGCCGCGTTCGCCGGCAGCGCGGCCGCCGGTGTCGTCGTCCTGGTCCTGCTGCTGCTCTTCCTGAAGGACCACCCCGAGGGGCACGAGCCCGAGCCGTTCCCGCACCGCGGCGCGGCGTACGTCCGCCGGCAGATCGCCGCGTCCTGGCGGGAACCCGGCACCCGGCTCGGCATGTGGGTGCACTTCACCACGCAGTTCCCCGCGATGGTGTTCCTGCTGCTGTGGGGGCTGCCGTTCCTCGTCCAGGCCCAGGGCCTCTCCCGGGCCACGGCCGGTGAACTGCTCACCCTCGTCGTCCTGTCCAACATGGTCGTCGGGCTCGTCTACGGCCAGATCGTCGCCCGGCACCACCAGGCGCGGCTGCCGCTGGCCCTCGGCACCGTCGCCGCGACGGCGGTCGTGTGGGCGACGGTGCTGGTCTACCCCGGCGAACACGCACCGATGTGGACCCTGATCGTGCTCTGCACCGTCCTCGGAGCCTGCGGGCCCGCCTCGATGCTCGGCTTCGACTTCGCCCGCCCCGCGAACCCGCCGGAACGTCAGGGGACCGCCTCCGGGATCACCAACATGGGCGGTTTCGTCGCCTCGATGACCACCCTGCTGGCCGTCGGCGTGCTGCTCGACGCGACCGGCGACAACTACCGCATCGCCTTCGCCGCCGTGTTCGTCCTCCAGGCGCTCGGCCTCAGCCAGATCTTCCGGCTGCGCGGTCAGGCGGCCCGCCGCGAGCGGGAACGACTGGTGGCGAGCCGGGTGGAGACGGTGCACGTCCCCGCGTGACCGCCGGACGTCACCGGGCCCTGTGACGCCTCCCGGCACGGGGCCTGCCCGTGCCGTCCTGCCCGCCCACCCGGACGGACAGCCACGTGGACCGAACGGCTACGGCGTGACCGTGAAGTTGCGCAGGATCGCCGCCGTCAGCTCCGGGTCGCCCTCGGCCTTGATCCGGTCGGCCACGGAATCCACGGTCACCCGGCCGCAGGCGAGACGGACGTAGGTCTCCCAGTCCAGCGAGAGGCTCGCGGCGGGACCGAGAGAGGGCGCACCGTCTATCGAACCGCGCCCGTCCGCGTCGATCCGGACCGTACGGAGGAACTCCACGGGCCCGTGCACGTCGAAGACGACCGCGGAGTTCGCCGGCGCCCCCGCGTCCTTCGCGACCACCTTCGGCAGTGCGGCCAGCAGGTCGTCCCGCACGATCAGCGAACCGGGGGAGTCGAGATTCCCCGGCTGTCCCAGGGTGACGCGCAGGTCCTGCTCGTGCACCCACACGTCGAACGCGCGGTTGCGCATGGCCTGTTCGAGGGTGACCTCGGTGCCGAGGGGGCCGCGCACCTTGGCGTCGGGCTGCCGCGTCTCGTTCCGCAGCTGGCGGTTGCGGCGGATGACCGTGTACTCCAGCTCGGAGGTCATCTCCGGCGCCGTGTGGTGACGGCGCACGTCGACCTGCATCTCCATGTACCGCTGGTGCTCGTTCGACACGTGGTAGAGGTCGCGGGGGAGCGTGTGGATCGGCCGCGGGTCGCCGAGCATCTCGCAGTCCAGCCCGATGACATGCGAGACGATGTCACGAACCGACCATCCCGGGCAGGGAGTCCGCCGGTTCCACTCACCCTCCACAAGCGGCTGCACCAGCTCGGATATCGCGTCGATCGAGTGGGTCCAGGCGTCGGCGTAGGACTGAAGGCTGGGATGCAGACTCACGGAACGGGACCCCTCGGGCGGTTGGGCGCGGGCAGTGCACAGGCAGCGGGTGTCTTGGGACGCTAAGTTACGCTGCTGTGAGGCACCCCGGCAGTGCTTTCGTGTGACGATCGTAGGCCCGTATCGACGGCTCGAATGCCAGGACGGTGGTAGTGTGCGCGCCTCTCTCCTCCAGATCGACGTAAACGACGACGAATCGGTCGCCGCACGCCGGAGCCGTGTGGCGGATCTGGTGCGAGATCAGGCCGGAGTCGATCTCGTCGTGCTCCCCGAGCTGTGGACCACCGGCGCCTTCGCCTACGAGGAGTTCGCGGCCGAGGCCGAACCGCTCGACGGACCGACCCACGAGGCGATGGCCAAGGCGGCGAGCGACGCGGGCGTCTGGCTGCACGCGGGCTCGATCCCCGAGCGGGCACCCTCCGACGGCTCCCCCGCCGAAGCTCCTCTCTACAACACCTCCCTCGTCTACTCCCCCTCCGGTGAACGCGTCGCCGCCTACCGGAAGATCCACCGCTTCGGCTTCGACAAGGGCGAAGCCGTGCTGATGGCGGCGGGCGACGAACTGGTGACGGTCGGGCTCCCGCAGACCGTCATCGGCGTCGCCACCTGCTACGACCTCCGCTTCCCCGAGCTGTTCCGCGGCCTGGTCGACGCGGGGGCGGAGCTCCTCGTCGTCCCGGCCGGCTGGCCCGAGCGGCGCCGCGCCCACTGGACCCTGCTCGCCCAGGCACGCGCCGTCGAGAACCAGTCGTACGTCCTCGCCTGTGGAACGGCCGGTACGCATGCGGGAGTTCCCCAGGCCGGACACTCGATCGTCGTCGACCCGTGGGGAGAGGTCCTCGCCGAGGCGGGCTCCGGCGAGGAGATCCTCACGGTGGATTTCGACCCCGCGAAGGTCGCGGCGACCCGGGAACAGTTCCCGGCGCTCAAGGACCGCGTGCTGGGCCTGGAGCCGCCCCGCCGCTGACCGGGGCGGCGGGCCTGTCGGCCGCCGCCGTCAGTCGTCCCCGCGCTCCTTCTCCGCCAGGTGGATCACGCACACCGCCACCGCGATCAGCAGCGCCTGGTCGGCGTCCTCCCGTACGACGTCCACGCCGTACGTGTCGCGGAGGTGCAGCCAGCGACGGGAGATCTGCGCCAGCAGCTCGTTGTCGTAGTCGATGGCGAACTCGCGGTCGAGGATCTTGCCGCTGACGTCGAGTTCGGTGCCGTCGACCAGGGAGACCCGGTAGTGGTTGCGGAGCAGGGACAGACGCTTGCGCTTGATGGTCGCCAGCGGTTCGCCGTCCCGCTCGATGATCATCGTGTCGCGCAGCGCGAGCATCTTCTGGTGGATGTCGATGAGGACGCGTCCGCGGGTGTCCTTCAGCTCGAAGGTGTCCCGCAGCCGCATCGCCTTGCCGTCGACGAGGAAGACCTTGTTGCCGTGGTCGTCCTCGATCCAGTAGTCGTCACCGAAACCGAGCAGCCGGTCGCGCACGAGGTATCTCATGCCCTCACCGGTTCCCCGACGACCGCCACGCAACGCCGTCCGTAGGCCGACGGGCTGAGGGGGCGGGTGTGCGCGGGGGCGCGAGGGGGCGGAAGCGCGAGGTCGGGGCCGGCTGGAGGCGGGCGCTCGACCGAGTGTCCGTGGCAGGTGGCACCCTTGATCCATGAACGACTCCGCCCCCGCGTCCGCCCCGACGCCCGCTCCCCGCCGTGCCCGTGTCCGTGCCCCCGAGCTGATCGGCAAGGGTGGCTGGCTGAACACGGGTGGTCAGCAGTACACCCTGGCCGACCTACGCGGTCGGATCGTCGTACTGGATTTCTGGACCTTCTGCTGCATCAACTGTCTGCACGTCCTGGACGAGCTGCGGGAGCTGGAGGAGAAGCACCGGGACACCGTGGTGATCATCGGGGTGCACTCGCCGAAGTTCGTGCACGAGGCGGAGCATCAGGCCGTCGTCGACGCCGTGGAGCGGTACGGGGTGGAGCACCCGGTGCTCGACGACCCGGAGCTCGCGACCTGGAAGCAGTACGCCGTGCGGGCCTGGCCGACGCTCGTCGTGATCGACCCCGAGGGGTACGTCGTCGCGCAGCACGCCGGTGAGGGGCACGCCCACGCGATCGAGCGGCTGGTGGAGGAGCTGGAGGCCGAGCACGGGGCCAAGGGCACGCTGCGGCGCGGCGACGGGCCGTACGTGGCGCCCGAGCCCGAGCCGACCGTGCTGCGCTTCCCCGGCAAGGCGCTGGCCCTGCCGAACGGAAACCTGCTGGTCAGCGACACCACCCGGCATCAGCTGGTGGAGCTGGCGGAGGACGGCGAGACGGTCGTGCGGCGCATCGGATCCGGTGTCCGGGGCTTCGTGGACGGTCCGGCGGACACGGCCGGGTTCAGCGAGCCGCAGGGGCTCGCGCTCCTCGACGAGGGCACGGTCGTCGTCGCGGACACGGTCAACCACGCCCTGCGCCGGGTCGACCTCGCGTCCGGCGAGGTCGGCACGCTCGCGGGCACCGGCCGCCAGTGGTGGCAGGGGTCGCCCACGTCAGGGCCCGCGCGCGAGGTCGACCTGTCCTCGCCGTGGGACGTCGCCCTCTTCGGCGGCAAGGTCTGGATCGCCATGGCCGGCGTCCACCAGTTGTGGGCGTACGACCCGGCCACGGAGACGGTCGTGGTCGTCGCGGGCACGACGAACGAGGGTCTGGTGGACGGGCCGGGCCCCGAGGCGTGGTTCGCGCAGCCGTCCGGGCTCGCCGCCACCGAGGAGCGGCTGTGGCTGGCGGACTCCGAGACCTCGGCGCTGCGCTGGGTCGACCGGGACGGGGCGGTGCACACGGCTGTCGGCACCGGGCTCTTCGACTTCGGTCACCGTGACGGTGCCGCGGACCAGGCGCTCCTCCAGCATCCGCTGGGCGTGACCGCGCTGCCCGACGGTTCGGTCGCGGTCAGCGACACGTACAACCACGCGCTGCGCCGGTACGACCCGGCGACGGGTCAGGTGACGACGCTGGCCACGGATCTGCGGGAGCCGAGCGACGCCGTGCTCGTCGGGGACGACATCGTGGTGGTGGAGTCGGCCCGGCACCGGCTGACCCGGCTGCGGCTCCCCGAGGAGGCGGTCCGGGTGGAGTCGGTCGCCCATCGCACCCAGCGCGCGGCGACCGAGGTGATCCCCGGTGCGGTCCGGCTGGACGTGATCTTCCAGGCTCCGGCCGGGCAGAAGCTGGACACCCGGTACGGGCCGTCCACGCGGCTGCTCGTCTCCGCGACGCCGCCGGAGCTGCTGCTCGCGGGTGAGGGCGCGGGAACGGATCTCGCGCGGTCCGTCGAGCTGAACCCTGCCGTCGAGGAGGGGGTGCTGCACGTCTCGGCGATGGCCGCGTCCTGTGACGACGACCCGGCGAACGAGTACCCCGCCTGCCATGTCCACCAGCAGGACTGGGGTGTTCCGGTCCGCCTCGTCGACGGCGGCGCGGACCGGCTGCCCCTGGTGCTCGCCGGCATGGACGGCTGAGGGGCGGCTGAAGCACAGCCATGGACGGCGGACGCCCGAAGGTGCGCGGCCGCTGCTGAACCGGACCGGGAGCGGTCCGGTTCAGCAGGGGCGGCTGTCCGGCCGGGGCGGGCTGGGGTATCCGCCGTGGCCGTCGGGCTAGCCGCCCTGGCCGTCGTCTGCGGGCGCCCTCGGGAAGGCTCGACCGAGTCGTCGGGCTCGGCTTCGGCTCGTCGGAGCCGCTCGGGTCGGCGTCCGCTCGTCGGAACTGTCCGGTTCGGGCAGCTCGCCACAGGCGTCCGGCTCGGATCGGCGCGGCGGCCGTCCGGGCCGGATCGTCGTGACCGTCCGGGCAGGGTCGGCCGGACCGGAGCGGCTGTCGTGACCGTCCGGTCCGGACCGGACGCCCGTGGGTGTCGGACCGGGTCGGACGCCCGGAGGCGTCCGGTTCCGGTCAGACGCCGTAGCCGTCGTGGTAGCCGTCGCCGCGGTGGTGACGCTCTTCCACCACCGTGGTGGTCGGCTCCATGACCACGCGGCGCCGGCGGGCGACGCTGCTGAAGGTGGCCACGCCGATCAGACCGACGATCATGAGGATCACGCCGACCACGTGGAGGTTGACCCCCGCCATGTGCCAGTCGGTCGCGAACGTGAGGATCGCACCTGCGGCGATCAGGATGATGCATCCGCCCAGGCCCATGGGTGTCCGCCTCCTTGAAGTAGCAACTCGGAGTCATTCGGGGCTTGTTCCGGGTACCCGGGACCCCGCGAGCCATGCGGAGGCGAGCGCTCACGTCACAGGCCGCCGGTCCCGAACACGGGGCGGCGGCCTGTCACATGGGGCGGTTGCTATCCCTCCAGGAACGCCACCAGCGCGTTCGTCAGGAGGAACGGGTCGTCGGCGCCGCAGAGTTCGCGGGCGCTGTGCATGGAGAGGATGGCCACGCCGATGTCGACCGTCCTGATGCCGTGCCGGGCCGCCGTGATGGGGCCGATCGTGGTGCCGCAGGGCATGGAGTTGTTGGACACGAAGGACTGGAAGGGCACGCCGGCCTTCTCGCAGGCGGCGGCGAACAGCGCACGGCCCGAACCGTCGGTGGCGTACCGGTTGTTGACGTTCACCTTGAGGATGGGCCCGCCGTTGACGCGCGGGTGGTGGGTCGGGTCGTGCCGCTCGGCGTAGTTGGGGTGCACGGCGTGGCCGGTGTCGGAGGACAGACAGACGGTGCCGGCGAAGGCGCGGGCCCGGTCCTCGTAGGAGCCGCCACGGGCGAAGACCGAACGTTCCAGCACGCCTCCGAGCAGCGGTCCGTCCGCCCCGGTGTCGCTCTGTGAGCCGTTCTCCTCGTGGTCGAAGGCGGCGAGGACGGGGATGTACGACAGTCCGGTGTCGGCGGTGGCGACGGCGGCCAGGGCGGCGGTGCCGGCGTGCACGGACATCAGGTTGTCCATCCGCGGGCCCGCGACCAGTTCCTTGTCGCGGCCGAGGTAGGCGGGTCTCTCGACGGAGTGGGTCATCAGGTCCCAGCCGGTGACCTCGCCCGCGGGCAGCCCCGCCTCGTCCTCCAGGAAGGCGATCAGGTCGCCCTCACGGGGGTCGCCGAGGCCCCAGATCGGCTGGAGGTGGCGCTGCTTGTCGAGCTTGAGACCGTCGGTGCTGACCGACCGGTCGAGGTGGATGGCGAGCTGCGGCACGCGCAGCAGGGGCCGGTCGATGTTCACCAGGCGGGTGGAGCCGTCGCGCAGGGAGAGGCGTCCGGCGAGGCCCAGGTCGCGGTCGAGCCAGGAGTTCAGCAGGGGGCCGCCGTAGATCTCGACGGCGACCTGGCGCCAGCCGTGCGCGCCGGTGTCCGGCAGCGGCTTGACGCGCAGGTTGGGGGAGTCGGTGTGCGCACCCACGATCCGGAACGGCGTGTGGGCCTCGGCGCCCTCCGGCACGTACCAGGCGACGATCGCGCCGCCGCGCAGCACGTACTTGCCGCCACTGGTGGCGTCCCACGCGTCGGTCTCGGCGACCTGACGGAATCCGGCCTTCTCGAGCCGCTCGGCGGCGGTCGCCACGGCGTGGTACGGCGTCGGGCCGGCCGCGAGGAAGGACATGAGGTCGTCGGTGTGGCCGCGGTCGAAGCGGGAGGGTGCACTCATGGGTTCACCTTAACGACGCACGAGGGCCCGCTCCCGGGGATGGGAGCGGGCCCTCGTAAGGGGGATGTGAAGGGCGGACACCTTGGGACACCCTGACTGGAAGGCCAGGTTCCGGTTGGGTGGGCCGCCCTGCGCCCGAGGGGGCGGGGTCTCCTAGAAGGCGGCCTCGTCCAGCTCCATCAGGTCCAGCTCGACGCCCTCGGCGAGCTTGCGCGCGCCGGTGACGCCCGGCAGGACGTTGGCGGCGAAGAACTTCGCGGCCGCGATCTTGCCGGTGTAGAAGGCCTTGTCCTTGGCGGCGGCCGTCTCCAGCTTCTCGGCGGCGACGGCGGCACCGCGCAGCAGCAGGTAGCCGACGACGACATCGCCGGAGGCGAGCAGCAGGCGGGTCGTGTTCAGGCCCACCTTGTAGATGTTCTTGACGTCCTGCTCGGTGGCCGCCAGGTCGGTCAGCATGAGGCCGACGATGGCCTCCAGCTCGACGGCCGCCTTGGCGAGCTGCTCGCGGGCGGCGGAGAGGTCCTCGCCGCCGGTGCCGAGCGCCAGGAACTTCTTGATGTCCTCGGCGAGGGAGTTCAGCGCGGCGCCCTGGTTGCGGACGATCTTCCGGAAGAAGAAGTCCTGGCCCTGGATCGCGGTGGTGCCCTCGTACAGGGTGTCGATCTTGGCGTCGCGGATGTACTGCTCGATCGGGTACTCCTGCAGGAAGCCGGAGCCGCCGAACGTCTGGAGCGACTGGGCGAGCTGCTCGTAGCCCTTCTCGGAGCCGTAGCCCTTCACGATCGGCAGGAGCAGGTCGTTGAGGGCCTCCAGCGCGGCGGTGTCCTCGCCGGTGGTCTCCTTGACCTGGATCTCGTCCTGGATCGCGGCGGTGTGCAGCACCAGGGCGCGCATGCCCTCGGCGTAGGCCTTCTGCGTCATCAGGGAGCGGCGCACGTCGGGGTGGTGCGTGATGGTGACCTTCGGCGCGGTCTTGTCCATGAAGTTCGCCAGGTCGGGACCCTGGACGCGCTCCTTGGCGTACTCCAGCGCGTTCAGGTAGCCCGTCGACAGGGTGGAGATCGCCTTCGTGCCGACCATCATGCGGGCGAACTCGATGATGCGGAACATCTGCCGGATGCCGTCGTGCTTGTCGCCGATCAGCCAGCCCTTGGCGGGGTGGCGGTCGCCGAAGGTCATCTCGCAGGTGTTGGACGCCTTGAGGCCCATCTTGTGCTCGACGTTCGTCGCGTACGCGCCGTTGCGCGCGCCCAGCTCGCCGGTCTCGAAGTCGAACTCGTACTTCGGGACGAGGAAGAGGGACAGGCCCTTGGTGCCCGGGCCCGCGCCCTCGGGGCGGGCGAGCACGTAGTGGAGGATGTTCTCCGACATGTCGTGCTCACCGGACGTGATGAAGCGCTTCACGCCCTCGATGTGCCAGGAGCCGTCGTCCTGCTGGACGGCCTTGGTGCGGCCGGCGCCGACGTCCGAGCCCGCGTCGGGCTCGGTGAGGACCATGGTGGAGCCCCACTGCTTGTCTACGGCGATCTTCGCGATGTGCTTCTGGACGTCGTTGCCCTCCTCGAAGAGGATGCCCGCGAACGCGGGACCCGAGGAGTACATCCAGACGGCCGGGTTGGCGCCGAGCACCAGCTCCGCGTAGGCCCAGATGAGGGAGCGGGGGGCGGTGGAGCCGCCGATCTCCTCGGGCAGGCCCAGACGCCAGTACTCGGAGTCCATGAACGCCTGGTACGACTTCTTGAAGGAGGCCGGGACGGGCGCGGTGTTGGTCTCGGGGTCGAAGACGGGGGGGTTGCGGTCGGCGTCCGTGAAGGACTCGGCCAGCTCGTTCTCCGAGAGGCGCGTCAGCTCCTCCAGGATGCTCTTGGCGGTGTCCGTGTCCATCTCCGCGAACGGGCCGGTGCCGTACAGCTTGTCGCGCCCGAGCACCTCGAAGAGGTTGAACTCGATGTCGCGGAGATTCGACTTGTAGTGCCCCATGGCGACGGCTCCGTTAAGGGATCGGCGAGGCACTGACTCCTCGCGCATAGATTCACGTACCAGCAAGTAGCTACGATGATGCTACCCGTCAGTAATAAGAAGCAACCCCGGATGGGCCATATGTGGCCCACTACTCTTTGACACATGTACGGCTACGAACAGAGCGCAGGCGCCCAGCAGGGGTACGTCCCGCCGCAGCAGCAGATGCCCGGGCAGATGCCGGGCGGGCAGATGCCCGGCGGGTACGGGCAGCAGCCGCCGCTGTATCCCGAGCCGTCCCCGCCGTCCCTCGCGGACGCGGTCCGCGCGTTCACCACGGGCTCGATGGCCGCCGAGGACTTCCAGCAGGTCTTCGCGACGTCCAAGGTGTACTGCCCGCGCGGCGACAACCCCGGATTCCTGGCGCTGCACAACACGCAGCAGCCGGTCATCCCGATGTTCACCTCGCTCAAGGAGCTGCGCCGCTACGCCGGCAAGGAGTCCAAGTACTTCGTGATCACCGGCGCCGAGGTCATCGACCTGCTGCCCACCGGCTACGGCTTCGTGATCGACATGGAGGGCGAGCACCGGATGGTCTTCGACGCGAAGGCCGTGGAGCAGATGGTGGACTTCGCGATGCGCCGTATGTACGGCTGACGTGCGCTCGCCGTACCGCTGACGTGTGGCCGCGAGGCCGCCGACGTGTCGCCGCGCGCCCGGCCCGAGAACCGGTGGCCTGTGCGGCGACCGCCTCACCAGACAGGGACGCCCGGAGGGAATGCCCTCCGGGCGTCTGTCGTTACGGGTGGCAGAAAGTTCAACGCTCAACTAAACTCGAAGCACAAGGAGGTACCGACATGCCTGCAGTGACCGTCGAGAACCCGCTGGCCCTGCCCCGAGTGGCTGCGCCGGCCGACGCCGTGGACCGTCCCGTGCTGACCGTGACGACCGCGCCCAGTGGCTTCGAGGGCGAGGGTTTCCCGGTCCGCCGCGCGTTCGCCGGGATCAACTACAAGCACCTCGACCCGTTCATCATGATGGACCAGATGGGCGAGGTGGAGTACGCGCCGGGCGAGCCGAAGGGCACGCCCTGGCACCCCCACCGCGGCTTCGAGACCGTGACCTACATCATCGACGGCGTCTTCGACCACCAGGACTCCAACGGTGGCGGCGGCACCATCACCAACGGTGACACCCAGTGGATGACGGCGGGCTCCGGCCTGCTGCACATCGAGGCGCCCCCGGAGTCCCTCGTCATGTCCGGCGGTCTGTTCCACGGCCTCCAGCTGTGGGTGAACCTGCCCGCCAAGGACAAGATGATGGCCCCGCGCTACCAGGACATCCGCGGTGGCACGGTGCAGCTCCTGAGCACCCCGGACGGCGGCGCGCTGCTGCGCGTCATCGCCGGCGAGCTCGACGGCCACCAGGGCCCGGGCATCACGCACACGCCGATCACCATGGTCCACGCCACGGTGCGGCCGGGCGCCGAGATCACCCTGCCGTGGCGCGAGGACTTCAACGGCCTCGCGTACGTCCTCGCCGGACGCGGCAGCGTGGGAGCGGACCGCCGTCCGGTCCACACCGGCCAGACCGCCGTCTTCGGCGCGGGCTCCTCGCTGACCGTCCGCGCGGACGAGCAGCAGGATTCCAACACCCCCGACCTGGAGGTCGTCCTCCTCGGCGGGCAGCCGATCCGCGAGCCGATGGCCCACTACGGCCCGTTCGTCATGAACACCCGCGACGAGCTGCAGCAGGCCTTCGAGGACTTCCAGAAGGGCCGCCTCGGGACGGTCCCCGCGGTGCACGGCATGTCGGAGGGCGGCCTCTGAGCGAGGCCGGGCCCTCCTGAGCGCGCGGCCCGCGGGCCGATCCGCCGCTCACGAGCGTTGAACACGGGAAGCCCCGTCCGCCACGGCGGACGGGGCTTCCTGGTGCGCCGGCCGCCGTTTCCTCCCTCGTTCGGTCGTGCCGGAGCGCCGCTCCGGCACGGTCGCCGTGCCGGCCGCGCTCGCGGAAACGCGGGTTCGTCATCGCGCTGTGTGGCGCTCGGGGTCGTCCTCGCCGTGCAGGCCCTGGAGGGACACAGCTTCCAGGGCGATGATCCAGAGCCGGACGGTGCAGACGCATCCGGCGGTGCTGCCGGCGATCACCGCGGGCGCGTCCGTAGCCGGGATCCTGGGCATGGCGCTCGCCGTCCGCTGACCGGGGCGGTCTTCGGGTCGTGCACGAACTCCGGGTGCCCTACGGGCCGGGCGGGCCCGAGACACCCGGAGTGCCCGGCGTACCAGGACCCTCGGCGGAGCCGTAGCCGGGCGGCCCGCCGAGGTCGGCCTCCGCCGCCTTCCCGAGGTCGCCCGCGTCCCCGGGGCCCGGGGTCCGCCCCAGGCCGGCCGGGTCCCCGGGAGCGCGAGTGTCCGGGAGCCGCGTCGTCTCCCCGAAGTCGGCCGCGTCCCCGAAGTCGTCGGCGTCGCCGAACGCCTCCAGGGCCTCCAGCATGGCGGCGTCCCGGGAGGTCTCCGCCCTGGCGGCCTCCGGGTCCTGCTCCTCCGAGAACTCGAACCAGATGCTCTTCCCCTCGCCCCGCGGGTCCACCCCCCAGGCGTCCGCGAGCAGTTCCACGAGGACCAGTCCCCGTCCGGACGAGGCCAGTTCCCCGGGATCGCGCCGGTGCGGCAGGTCGTCGCTGCCGTCGGTGACCTCGATCCGCATCCGTCGTTTCCCGGGCTCACCCGTCACCGCGGCCGCGATCAGCGCGTCGGCGTCGGTGTGCACGAGGACGTTGGTGATCATCTCGGAGACGAGGAGGACCGCGGAGTCGAGCTGGTCGGCGGAGGCCCAGTCGTGCAGCAGCTCGCGCACCTGCTGGCGGGCGCTCGCGATCCGCTCGGGCTCGGCCTGCGCCACGGTCAGCATCGTGCGGCGCACCGTCGGCCGCACGGTCGGCGTCGCACCGCCGTACCCGCGCTCCGCCTCCCGGGACAGCAACAGCACGGCGATGTCGTCCTCGCGGCGGTCCGCCAGCGGGCCGGTGGTGTGGTGCGAGGAGGGCCCGTGCACCGCCTGGACGAGCGCGTCGGCGAGGGCCTCCATGTCACCGTCGTGGGACTCGAGCGTCCGGCGGATCCGGCGCCAGCCGGTGTCGAGGTCGTGGCCGCCGGTCTCGATGAGACCGTCGGTGCAGACCAACATCGTCTCGCCCGGCTCCAGGACGAGCCGGGTGGTCGGGTAGTCGGCGTCCGGGTCGATGCCGAGCGGCAGTCCGCCCGCGGTGGACCGCATCAGCACCGTCCCGTCCGCCATGCGTATCGCCGGGTCGGGGTGCCCGGCGCGGGCGATGTCGAGCGTTCCGGTGGCCGGGTCGACCTCGACGTAGAGGCAGGTCGCGAAGCGCAGGTCGCCGGGTTCGCCGTCGCCGTCGTCGGTGCCGCCGCTCGACCCGTACGCCACCGAGTCCATGACCCCGTACAGGAAGCGCGAGGCCCGGGACAGCACCGCGTCCGGGCGGTGGCCCTCGGAGGCGTACGCGCGCAGCGCTATCCGGAGCTGGCCCATCAGGCCCGCCGCCCGCACGTCGTGGCCCTGGACGTCCCCGATGACCAGCGCGAAGCGACCGGTCGGCAGAGGGATCACGTCGTACCAGTCGCCGCCGACCTGGAGGCCGCCACCGGTCGGGACGTAGCGCGCCGCGACGCTCATGCCCGGCATCTGCGGGCCCAGCGTCGGCATCATCGAGCGTTGCAGACCGTCGGTCAGCTCCCGCTCGGTCTCGGCGGCGCCGGCGCGGGAGAGGGCCTGGGCGAGCATGCGGGCCACGGTGGTGAGGACCGAGCGCTCGTCGGGCGTGAAGGAGACGGGATACGTGAAGGCCGCCATCCAGGCGCCCATGGTGCTGCCGGCGACGGTGAGCGGCAGGAACGCCCAGGACTGCCGTCCGAAATGCTGCGCGAGCGGCCAGGAGGCCGGGTAGCGCTCCTTGTAGGCCTCCGGGGAGGAGAGATAGACCGCCCGGCCCGTGCGGACCACCTCGGCGGCCGGGTAGTCCGTGGCCAGCGACATGTGCGTGAAGGGGCCCTCGTCGCCCGGCTGGTGCCCGTGGTGGCCGATGATCGTCAGCCGGTCGCCCTCCGCGCCGAAGACGGCGAGTCCGTCCGGTGAGAAACCGGGCATGGACAGCCCGGCCGCGACGCGCAGCACCTCCGCGGTGGAGCGGGCCTCGGCCAGCGCCCGTCCCGCGTCCAGCAGGAACGCCTCCCGCGAGCGGCGCCAGTCTCCGGTGACCGGCGTGCGGGCGGCGGCACCCGGAGGCTGCTCGGTGACCTCCTGGAGGGTGCCGACCAGCTCGTAGTGGCCCGTCTCGGGGTCGACCGTGGGTCTGGAGCGGCTGCGGACCGTGCGCAGCACCCGTCCGTGCCCGTCCATGATGCGCATCCGGGCCTCGGCGAGGGTGCCCTCCGCCACCGCGAGCTGGACCACCCCGTCCATCTCGTTCCAGTCGACGGGGTGCACGTGGGAGCGCACGCCCGCCTCGGTGAGGGTCGTCCGCTCCGCGGGCAGGCCGATGAGACGGGCTGCCTCCGCGTCGAAGGTGACGAGGCCCGCGGCGTTGTCCCAGCGCCACAGACCGGTCGCCAGAGTGGCCAGGACGTCCCCCACGGCGGGCAGGGGCTCACCAGTGCGCATGGGCCCACTGTAGGAACAGGTGATCGGTGCCTGCCACCGAAGCCGTCCGGGGCGGGGGCTGTGCGGGGCGCGAAGTGGTCCGGGGCGCGGCCTTGTCCCGCGTCGCGGCGCCGTCCGGCTCGGGGTCCCCGTGCCGGCGGGGGCGTCGAGCCGCAAATGGTGGGGAGGTGATCCTGGGCTGCCCGGTACGCTGGGGTTGTTTCACGTGAAACACGCCCCCAATCCGCGAAGACTGGATGAAACGACGATGCATCGGTACAGGTCCCACACCTGCGGCGAGCTCCGCGCCTCTGACGTCGGCAGCGACGTCCGGCTGAGCGGCTGGCTGCACAATCGCCGAGACCTGGGTGGCATCCTCTTCATCGATCTGCGCGACCACTACGGCATCACGCAGCTCGTCGCGCGCCCCGGCACGCCTGCCTACGAGGCCCTCGACAAGGTCTCCAAGGAGTCGACCGTCCGTATCGACGGCAAGGTCGTCTCCCGCGGCACGGAGAACGTGAACCCGGAGCTGCCGACCGGCGAGATCGAGGTCGAGGTCGGTGAGGTCGAGCTGCTCGGCGCCGCCCAGCCGCTGCCCTTCACGATCAACGCCGAGGACGGGGTCAACGAGGAGCGGCGCCTGGAGTACCGCTTCCTCGACCTGCGCCGCGAGCGCATGCACCGCAACATCCTGCTGCGTACGGCCGTGATCTCCGCGATCCGTCACAAGATGACGGCGCTCGGCTTCAACGAGATGGCGACCCCGATCCTCAGCGCCACCTCCCCCGAGGGCGCGCGCGACTTCGTGGTCCCCTCCCGGCTGAACCCGGGCCGGTTCTACGCGCTGCCGCAGGCGCCGCAGCAGTTCAAGCAACTGCTGATGATCTCCGGCTTCGACCGGTACTTCCAGATCGCGCCCTGCTTCCGTGACGAGGACGCCCGCGCGGACCGTTCGCCGGGCGAGTTCTACCAGCTCGACGTCGAGATGTCCTTCGTCGAGCAGGAGGACGTCTTCCAGCCCATCGAGAAGCTCATGACCGAGCTGTTCGAGGAGTTCGGCGGCGACCGTCACGTCACCTCGCCGTTCCCCCGCATCCCGTTCCGCGAGTCGATGCTGAAGTACGGCTCCGACAAGCCGGACCTGCGGGCCCAGCTGGAGCTCGTCGACATCACCGACGTCTTCGAGGGATCCGAGTTCAAGGCGTTCGCCGGCAAGCATGTGCGTGCCCTGCCGGTGCCGGACGTGTCCGGCCAGTCCCGCAAGTTCTTCGACGGCCTCGGTGACTACGCGGTCGAGCAGGGCGCCAAGGGCCTGGCCTGGGTGCGCGTCGGCGAGGACGGCGCGCTGTCCGGCCCGATCGCCAAGTTCCTCACCGAGGCCAACGTCGCCGAGCTGACCAAGCGCCTCTCCCTGGCGCCGGGTCACGCGGTCTTCTTCGGCGCGGGCGAGTTCGACGAGGTCTCGAAGATCATGGGCGCGGTGCGGGTCGAGGCCGCCAAGCGTTCGGGCAACTTCGAGGAGAACGTCTTCCGGTTCTGCTGGATCGTCGACTTCCCGATGTACGAGAAGGACGAGGAGACCGGGAAGCTCGACTTCTCGCACAACCCGTTCTCGATGCCGCAGGGCGGTCTGGAGGCCCTGGAGACCCAGGACCCGCTGGACATCCTCGGCTGGCAGTACGACATCGTCTGCAACGGCGTCGAGCTGTCCTCCGGCGCGATCCGGAACCACGAGCCCGAGATCATGCTCAAGGCCTTCGAGATCGCGGGCTACGAGCGGGAGACCGTCGAGGAGCAGTTCGCCGGCATGCTGCGCGCCTTCCGCTTCGGCGCCCCGCCGCACGGCGGGATCGCCCCGGGCGTCGACCGCATCGTCATGCTGCTCGCGGACGAGCCGAACATCCGCGAGACGATCGCGTTCCCGCTGAACGGCAACGCCCAGGACCTGATGATGGGCGCCCCGACGGAGCTGGACGAGACCCGTCTGCGCGAACTGCACCTCTCGGTGCGCAAGCCGCAGCCGAAGTAGGCGCGACACAGCGGTAGGCCCGGCCCGGCAGCGGGCCCGGCACAGCGGAGTGGCCCGGAACCGACGACGGTTCCGGGCCACTTTCGCGTACCTGGGGAAACCACAGCCCGCACCCATGCTGCTGACAGGTGGAATCCCTACGTTCCGCCGCATGACTGAGCCTCAAGAACCGTCGCATCAAGGGAACATGACCCGGCGCACGTTCGTCGTCGCAGGTGGAGCGGCTGTGGCAGCCGTGGGCGTGGGCGGCGGCGTCGCCGCGACCGCGTTCGCCGACGAGCGCGCGGCCGGTACGCCGTCGTCCCCGTCAGACGCGGAGAGCTGCTACCGGCTGACCTCGGAGACCACCGAGGGCCCCTACTACATCGACGCGGACAAGATCCGCCAGGACATCACCGAGGACGAGGAGGGCATCCCGCTCACCCTCACGCTCAAGGTGATCGACGCGCAGACCTGCGGACCGGTCCGGAACGCCGCGGTGGACATCTGGCACTGCTCGGCGCTGGGCGTGTACTCCGGCTACGAGTCCATGAGCAACGGCGGGGGCGGCGGAACTCCCCCCACGGGCGAACCCCCGACCGGTACACCGACCGGCGAACCCCCGACCGGCGGCCCCGGCGGCCCGGGCGGCGGTGGTGGCGGCCACGCCGAACCCACCGACGACGAGCGGTATCTGCGCGGTACGTGGCGGACGGACCGGCACGGCCACGTCACCTTCAGGACGGTCTTCCCCGGCTGGTACCAGGGTCGTTGCGTCCACATCCACGTGAAGGTGCACGTGGACGGCACCTGGACCGACGCGGGCTACGAGGGCGGCCACACCTGCCACACGGGCCAGCTCTTCTTCGCCGAGAAGGCGGTCCTGGCATCGGCGGAGGTCACCCCGTACTCCACGAACACGACCACCCGCACCACGCTGGACGAGGACACGATCTACCCGGACAACGGCCACGAGGGCGGCCTTCTGTACCTCACCTACAGCAGGAAGCACATCGCCCGAGGCGTCCACGCCCACCTCACGATGGGCGTGACCCCAACGGAAACCCACGAGAGCACGGACTCCCAGCAGCCGGCGCAACCGTCGGCATCCTCGTCGGGGGCGTGACTCCCTCACGCCCGGGGGCTCGGAACGCCACGGTTTCCCGGGCCCCCTCTCCCGTCGGGGATCAGCTCCGCTCAGGCGTCTCCACCGGGGTGCCTCGGGATGACCGCGTCCACCGCCGCCTCGCGCTCAGGCCTGTTGGGCCTTTGTCACGCGCGCGAGTTCCTTGCGGATGAGGGGGAGGGGGAAGCGGGCGGCATGGTCCGTGTCCAGCATCGTGAAGTAGGCGGTGACGTTGCCGACGCGGACGAGGACGTGTTGTTCGTTCCGGATGGAGACCCGCTTGCCGCTGCGGAGGCCGGGCGGCAGTTTGACCGGGGTGGTGATCCTCAGGGCGATCGACTCGTCGCCGAGGCGCGGGACCTTCTCCGGGGCGACATGCGCGGTGAACTTCCCCGCGTATCCGACGCCGGTGAAATCGGAGCAGGTCGTCAGGGACGTACGGACCTGGGTGAAGGCCTTCTCGGCGGCGGTGCCCCGGTAGGAGGCGAGGGTGCCGCCGCCCGCCCAGATGCTGCCCTTCCAGTTGAAGACCTGGTCGACGACGGCCGACGCGCTGTCCGCGGCGAGGGCGTCCAGCATCTTCTGGCAGGAGGCGTCGGAGGCCGGCGGGAAGGTGCTCTCGGTGTCGGCGGGCCGTCGCTCCTCCGCCGAGACGCCGGGGCTTCCCGGTACATCGGCCTCGGTGAGGGCGGCTGCCTTCAAGGCTCGGGCGGAGAGCGGCGGTTGGGGCGCGGCCGTGGTGGCCGCGGTCGTTCCGGAGGTGGTGCTCGCCGCCGGGGCTGCGGACGTTCCCCCGCCCGTGCCCGTGCACGCGGTGAGCCCCCACGCCGTCAGCGCGGCGCCCGCCAACAGCCACCCGTTTCCCCGCACCCGCATCTGAGCCCCCCAGCCCGTACAACCCGACGGTCACACGAGACGCGACCGTCCCGTGTGCCTCAACGGTCGCATCGTACGGGGCGTCCGGCTCAGGTGTCGTACGTGCCGTCCCACGGTTCGGTGAAGCCGAGGCGGTCGGGGTAGAGCTCGGCCCAGGGCTCGTCCTCGTCGACTCCGCTCAGCAGGCCGAACAGCACGCCGTCGACCGTGAGTTGGAACGGGCGGATCGCGATGTCCGTGTACGAGCGCCGGGGCAGGCTGCGCAGCAGCTTGGCCAGGTGGACGCGGGCGCGCGAGAGCACGGAGGTGTCCCCGTGCGGGTCGCTCTGCTGCTCTGCCCAGGTGCCGGCACACCAGATCTCCGAGTCGCGGTAGCGCCCCTCGGAGTCGAAGGTGTGGAGCACGGTGTAGAGCCGTTTGTGCTCTTCCCAGCCGTCGTCGGGACGGAACCCTTCGGGGAAGGCGTACGTGATCGACGCCAGGAACTGACCGTCCGCGTACCGGCCGATGGTCTCGGTGCGGTGCTTCGGTTCGTAGGCGATCGGAATGACCTCGGGGACTGCCATGGCGGAAACCATACGGGTGATCGGGGTCATGCCAGAAGTCAGGGCCACCCCAAGGACGGTGGGTGCCGAAAGGGCCCGGCACCACCGTATGGTGCCGGGCCCCTTGGCCTGAATCAGGTGCCTACTCGGGGGCGCCGCCGAAGCGCTCCTTGTACGACTCCAGGTCCTCGTCGGTGATCTTCGCGAAGAGGACCGGGGGCACCGTGAACGGGGTGCCGGAGGGCACCGAGGACAGGGCGCGGACCTCGTCCTGCGTCACCCACGTCGCCGTGTCCTCGGCCAGTGCGAAGGCCGAGCGCATGGCGCGGGCGGACGACGGGATGAAGGGCTCGGAGACCACCGAGTAGAGGTGGATCAGGTTCATCGCCGTGCGGAGGGTCAGTGCCGCGCCCTCGGGGCTGGTCTTGATCTCCAGCCAGGGGGCCTTCTCCTCCAGGTAGGAGTTGCCGGCCGACCACAGGGCGCGCAGCGCGGCGGCCGCCTTGCGGAACTGGAGGGCCTCCATCTGGGTCTCGTACTCGGCGAGCAGGCCCGCGATCTCCACGCCCAGCCGCGTCTCGGCCTCGCCGGCCTCCGCGCCCGCCGGGACCTCCTCGCCGAAGCGCTTCTTGGAGAAGGACAGCACGCGGTTGACGAAGTTGCCGAGGGTGTCGGCCAGGTCCTTGTTCACCGTGGCCGTGAAGTGCTCCCAGGTGAACGACGAGTCGTCCGACTCGGGCGCGTTCGCGATGAGGAAGTAGCGCCAGTAGTCGGCGGGCAGGATGTCCAGGGCCTGGTCGGTGAAGACACCGCGCTTCTGGGACGTGGAGAACTTCCCGCCGTAGTACGTCAGCCAGTTGAAGGCCTTGACGTAGTCGACCTTCTTCCACGGCTCGCGCACGCCCAGCTCGGTGGCCGGGAACATGACGGTGTGGAAGGGCACGTTGTCCTTCGCCATGAACTGCGTGTACCGCACCGGGTTCTCGCCGGAGTCCGCCTCGTACCACCAGGACTTCCAGTCCCGGTTCTCGGCATCCTGGACGGGCTGGTCGGCCCACTCGTTCGTCGCGCCGATGTACTCGATCGGGGCGTCGAACCAGACGTAGAAGACCTTGCCCTCGGCCGCCAGCTCCGGCCAGGTGTCGGCCGGGACCGGGACGCCCCAGTCCAGGTCACGGGTGATCGCGCGGTCGTGCAGACCCTCGGTCAGCCACTTGCGGGCGATGGAGGAGGCGAGCTGCGGCCACTCGGACTCGTGACGCGCCACCCACTCCTCGACCTCGTGCTGCAGCTTCGACTGGAGGAGGAAGAGGTGCTTCGTCTCGCGGACCTCCAGGTCCGTCGAGCCGGAGATCGCCGAACGCGGGTTGATCAGGTCCGTGGGGTCGAGGACGCGCGTGCAGTTCTCGCACTGGTCGCCGCGGGCCTTGTCGTAACCGCAGTGCGGGCAGGTGCCCTCCACGTAACGGTCCGGGAGGAACCGGCCGTCCGTCGGCGAGTACACCTGACGGATCGCGCGCTCCTCGATGAAGCCGTTCTCGTTCAGGCGGCGCGCGAAGTGCTGCGTGATCTCACGGTTCTGCGCGCTGGAGCTGCGGCCGAAGTAGTCGAAGGCCAGCTCGAAGCCGTCGTACACCGCCTTCTGCGCGTCGTGCGCCTGCGCGCAGAACACGTCGACGGGCAGACCCCGCTCCTTGGCAGCCAGTTCGGCGGGGGTGCCGTGCTCGTCCGTCGCGCAGATGTAGAGGACGTCGTGACCGCGCTGGCGGAGGTACCGGGAGTACACGTCCGCCGGGAGCATGGACCCCACCATGTTGCCCAGGTGCTTGATCCCGTTGATGTACGGAAGGGCGCTGGTGATGAGGTGTCGAGCCATCGCGGGCTGCTCCCAAGTCGCTACGTGGGGTGACGACCGCCTCGGTTCCCCGGCCGGCGCGTCGTCATCGGTGAACCTTGAAATCGTAGCCGACACGCGCGGGCCGCCCGCTTCCCGTTCTACAGAGTGGGAAGGGGGCGGCCGGGCGCTGCGATACGGAGTGGTCGGGTGACCTACGGGCGCCAGTTCTCCAGCAGGCCGTCGTAGACCTCGACGTCCGTCAGTTCGCGCGGGGTCGGGCCCGCGTGGAAGAAGGCCGTGTTCCCGGTCCTCAGCCTGCGGAGGTAGTCGAAGGCCTTGTTCTCCGGCTCGCCGAACGCGACGAAGGAGAAGAAGACGCCCGGGTGGTCCTTGGCCGCGTCCGCGAGGGACAGGGTGGCCGGGGTCTTCGCGTCGGGGGCGCCGTCCACCTGGAAGATCACCAGGGCCGGTTCCGTCGTGTCCGACTTCTGGTAGTGCGTGACGACTTCCTCGACCGCCGCGTGGTAGCTCGTACGGCCCATCCGGCCGAGGCCGGCGTGCAGGTCGTCGACCTTGTTCTCGAACTCGGTGAGGGTGAGGGTGCCGGTGCCGTCCAGCTCCGTGGAGAAGAAGACGACGTGGACGGTCGCCTCCGGGTCCAGGTGGGCGGCGAGGGCGAGGGCCTGCTCGCCCAGGGCCTGGGCGGAGCCGTCCTTGTAGTACGCGCGCATCGACGAGGAGCGGTCGAGCACGAGGTAGATCTTGGCGCGGGTGCCTGTCAGGTCCCGCTTCTTCAGCGCGGTACCCGCTTCCTTGTACGCCGTTGCCAGCGCCGGGGCCTTCGACTTGACCCTGGTCAGGGGGACCGCCGGGGCTGCGGCCGACGCGGGGGGCACGGGGGCCACCGGGGTGACCTCTGCCGTGACCGGCGTGACCGGCGTCTCCGGCTCCGCCTCGGCAACCGCCGTGACCGGGGTCTCCGGCTCCGCCTCGGTGACGGGCGTGACCGGCTCGGCCGTCTCGGTGACCGGCTCGGCTTCGCCTTCGGCGGGAGTGCTCCCACCCGCACCACCCGTGCTGCCTTCGACGACCGGCTCGGGTCGATCCTCCCCGCCGTCGACGACCGGCGCGACCTCCGCCGCAGGCGCGGCTTCGGGCTCGACCGTCGGCTCCGCGACGACGACCGGCGCGACCTCGGGCTCGATCACCGGCTCGGCCGCCGCGACAGGAGCGGGTTCAACCGCGGTCTCGGGCTCGGGCTCGACGACCGGCTCGGCCTCCGCCACCGGCGCGGGCTCGATCACCGTTGCCGGCTCGATGGCTGCCTCGGGCTCGGTGACCTCGACCGGTTCGACCACCGCGTCCGGCTCCACCGTCGGCTCGGGCTCGATCACCGCGACGGGGCCCGCCTCGGCGACGACGACGTGCTCGGCCTCGACCACCGGCCCGGCGTCGGCGACGACGGGCTCAGCCTCCGTGGCCGGGGTCTCGATCTCGGCCGCCGGTTGCGGTGTGATCGGCTCCGGGGTCGACGGGGACTCCTCCTCGGGGGAGGACGTCTGCTTCGGGACCGTCACGTTGTCGAAGGCCGCCGAGACGAGGTCGTCGACGACGGAGGGGTTCGGCTCGGTCGCCTGGGACGGGATCTTCGGCTCGGGGTCGGGGAGCCGGGTGGAGACCGGGTCGGCCTCCGGAGCGGGGGCCGGAGTCGGCTCGGCCTCCTGGGAAGGAGCCGGAACCGTCGGCGTTGCCTCTCGCGAGGTCTCCGCGTCGGCGTCACGACCCTTGCGTGAGCGGCCGAACGCATTCCGCAGGAGAGTGAGAATGCCCATGTGCGCAACCCTTCGCGTGAGTTGATCCCGTCAATCCCTGGCCAGGACGGACACGTAAGGTTAGCGGCCACAGAAGGTGATCTTCGGCAGGGGCGGCCCCCTGGTCAGAAGGCACGTCAACCCCCCTTGTGGGCCAGCCTCGTTCACTCCGTGTTCGCCCTCAGTGCGGCGACGCGATGGTGCGGGCCGCCGCGACCTCCTGGCGCACCGGTTCGAGCACGCTGCCCGACGGGCCGGTCAGATCGGTGCGGACGGCGACGAGGACGTCCGACGCGCGCAGCCCGTCCGCGAGCTCCCGCAGCTGGCGCGCGATGGTGGTGATCTCGGCGGCGGACGGTTCGGCCGCTCCCCCGCGGACGCGGACCCGGGCGGCGGTCGTCGCGTCCACGATCCGTTCGACGGCGACGACCAGCGGCATCCAGGCGGCGGCCCGCCGTCCGTGGGGCGGCGGTTCGGTCAGGGCGCGCTGGAACTCCGTACGGATGGAGGACAGGTCGCGGAACAGGCGGCGCCGGGTGCGCGCGCGGGCCGCGGGGTCGGCGAGGTGGCCGCCGAAGGCCAGCTCGACGTACTCGGCGGTGTCCGCGACCGCGTCCGCCAGCCGGTCGCCGACCCGGGCGTGCCAGCTCTCCGGCCACAGCAGATACCCCGCCACCAGGGCGATCGCGCAGCCGATGAGGGAGTCGACGAGACGGGGGACGACCAGGCCGGTGCCCTGGTGGTTGAGGATGTCGGACAGCAGGAGGATCACCGGGGTGATCGCGGCCGTCTGGTAGCCGTAGCCGCGGGGTGACAGGGCCGGGATGAGCGGGGCGAGCAGCAGGATCACACCGACGTCCGCCCAGCCGCGCGGCACCACGGTCAGCACGGCCGCCGCGACGACGAGACCGGCGACCGTGCCGAGCGCGCGCAGCAGCGCCCGGGAGAACACGGACCCGAAGTCGGGCTTCATGACGAAGGTGATGGTGAGCGCGACCCAGTAGGAGCGCGGTACGGGGACGGTCGAGACCAGGACCTGGGCGAGGCCGATGCACAGGGCGATCCGGATGCCGTAGCGCCAGGAGGCGGCGGACAGCAGGACGCCGCGGGTGGCGCGCGCGGTGCGGACGCGGAGGGTGGCGGGCCGGCCGAGACGGTCGTCGAGGGGGGCGGGCGACACGTCGGTGACGACGCCCGCCGCGTGCCGCACGGCGTGGTCGACGGCCCGGGCGGTCTCGTCGGCGGGCGCCGGCAGCCGCAGCTCGACGGGGGTGGTGGAGCCGCTCTCGACGGCCTCGCCGAGCAGGTGCAGGGCGGCGGGGATCGCGGCCGGCAGCCGTTCACCCCGCTGGTGGGCCGCGGGGGCGGACTCGACGACGGGGGTGATGGCGTTCAGCTGGGCGAGCAGCCGGACCAGGTCGGGGCTGCGGCCGTGGTGGAAGACGCGGCGGGCGAGGACGACGTCGTAGGAGTCGTTGAGGGAGCGGGTGACGGCGAGGCGGAGATCCTCGTAGGCGTCGGTGCCGCTCGCGGCGAGCAGGTCCCCGGCCTTCCGGTAGGTGTCGGCGACGGCGGCCCGTTCCGGCATCCCCGACCGCAGCGGCCAGGCCAGCAGCGCCAGCAGCAGGACGAGCAGCCCGCCGCCGGACATCAGGACCGGGGCGAGCCACCAGGAGCCGGGCAGTGGAAGTCCGGCGCCGATCACGCAGTTGAGGAGCAGCAGCAGTCCGGCGACGGAGGCGACGGCGCCGATCGAGGACATCATCCCGGAGACGAGGGCGACCCCGGTCACGGCGGCGACGGCGACCCAGCCGTGGCCGAAGACCAGGGCGCCGATCGTGACGCCGACCGCGCCGAAGAGCTGCGGCACGGCGATGTTGAAGATCCGCATGCGGTACGCGATGGCCGTGTCGCCGATGACTCCGGACAGCGCGCCCATGGAGGCGAGGGCGCCGTAGGCGGGCTGCCCACAGCCGAGGCCGACGGCGAGCGGCAGCGCCATGGCGACGGCGGCGCGGGCGACGGCGGGCCGGCTGACGGGGGCACGGTGCGGGGTGAGGTTCCTGACCAGCCAGTCGGGCGGGGTGAGGCCGATGGGGAACGCGCGGGGCATGTCCCAAGTATGGGGGTTTCCGTGGCTCGGCCGGGTCGTCGGTGGCTCATCCCCGCTGGTGGAGCGTCAGATCGACGACGAGGGCGCGGTGGTCCGTGTCGCTGATCCGCAGGAAGGCGGCCCGTCGGGCGGAGAAGTCGGCGGAGACGAGGACGTGGTCGATCTGCGCGCCGAACTCCGGCGTGGTCCTGGCGGGCCAGCTCGGAGTCCGCGGTGAACCGGAGAGCCGCGCGCTGTCGCGCAGCCCGGTGTCGAGGATGCGGCGGAAGGCGGCGTGGTCCTGGGTGGCGTTGAAGTCACCGGCGACGATCGTCGGCCCGCGGCTGTTCGCCGCGTAGTGGCGCAGTGCGCCGAGTTCCCGCCGCCAGACGCCGACCTGCCCCGGGAGCGGGGGCATCGGGTGGGCGAGCTGCAGCCCGACGGTGTGGCCGTGCACGTCGGCGACCGCGCCCGGCATGCCCATGGTGCCGCGCACTCCGTCGGCGCTCCGCAGCGGGAAGCGGCTCAGCACGACCGATCCGTCGGACCCGGCCCCCTCGACGGCCTCCCGGTACGGGTAGGTTCCGCCGTCGCCTCCGAAGGCGTCCTCCAGCGCTCGCGAGCAGCCGTACTCGCACTCCTCCACGAACAGGATGTCGGGCTTGCGCCGCCGGACGGTGTCGATGAGGGAGCCGGTCCCCTGCCCGAACTCCACGTTGGACGTCATCACCCGCAGCTCGGCGAGTGCTGGGCCGCCCGGCTCGTCGGTCCTGCCGTAGGGCTCGATGTACCAGGCGAGGAAGCCGAGGAGGACGATTCCCCACACCAGGCCGGTCCCCCATCGGGCGAGCAGGGCGAGCAGCAGCGCGAGTCCGGTCGGCACGAGCAGCCAGGGCAGGAAGGCGAGCAACTGCGGTACGGGCGTGATCCCGTCGATGTCGGCGGCCCGGCATCCGGCGACGACGCTCACCCCGGCGAGCAGCGGTCCGGCGAGCCACGCCGCGACGGTGCGGCCGCCGCGCCGCTTCCTCCGCTCGCGGTACGCGGGTTCCTCCGCGCCCCGCCAGTCAGCCGCCGCAGTGTCCAACTCCCGGCCTTCCGCTCGTCCGCGTGGGATGTCCGTATCCTCCCCCGAAGACGGGGCGCGCGGGGGGAGGGTTGCCCGGGTGGCGGGACGCGAGGAACGTGGCCAGGGGGCCGCGGTCACAGGGGGAGGGGGCCCCTCGGCCCGTAGTCGGCCCGTAGTCGGCATGTCGCCGTTGCGGCGCCCGTCCGGTGCCGGTTTCTCGTGCGGCGGTCGGCTCCGGTGCCGGACTCCTTGCGGCGGTCGGCACCGGGGCCGGATCAGGCGTCGACCCGCGTGGACCGTTCCGCGGGAGTCTGCGGGGGTGCGGCGGCCGGCCGCCGGTAGCGGACGTACGCGCCGGTGAGCGCGGCGCCCAGAGCGACCGTCAGCCCGGCGGCCAGGAGCAGCCAGGAGACGAACCGCAGGGTCTCGGTGAGGGCGTCGTAGACCGCGCCGGCGGCCGTGCGGGACACGCTGTCCGGCAGGCCGGCGAGGGTGAGGCCGCGGCCGACGGCGACCGCCACGCCGAGCAGCGCGGCGCCCAGCGCGGTGCCGATGCCCGTCGCGAGGACCGCACGGCGACGGCACAGGGCGAGGACGATCCCGGCCGCCGCGAAGACGACCGACGCCACGGGCAGCCAGAAACCGGCGACTTCGAGCACGTGGAACCCCTTCCGGAGCCGGGCCAGGTCCTCGGCCCCGAGCACGGTGATCTGCGTGTGCTCGACGGGGATCCGGTCGGCCAGCGGCATGTGGTCGGCGGCGAGCCGGAGCTTGACCCGCTCGGTGACGGGCGCGAGATCGACGGTCACCGCGCCCTCGCGGTCGTCGCGCAGCGCCTGCATCACCGCGTCGTGGGCGGCCATGTTGGCGGTCTCCCACGCCGTCCGGTACGCCTCGGTCTCGGTGAACGAGCGCACGGCGTCGCGGACGAAGTGGTTGACGGGCCCCTGGAGCCGCGGGCGTACGTGGACCTCGCGCAGGATGCCGTCGGTGACGCCGGCGGCCACCGCGTCACGGACGTCGGCGTCGGCGGCGAGCGGCGCCACGGTCGCCTCGTACCGGCCGGAGTCGCCGAGCCCGTACATCGCCCACGTCGACAGCGCGCCGAGCGGCGCGAGGAGGCAGGCGAGGACGATCAGCACCGCCGACAGGACGCTCCGGAGACGAGGGGACACCTCTCCAGGCAAGGCCTCCGTACCGCCGCACGCGAGCGGGTTGACTGCAAATGGGCGCAGACGACCAGCCGAACGGGGCGCCGCGGTATCCGGGGCCCCGTGGGCTCCCACGGCCGTCGGCGGGCTCCGGACGCCTTCCGGCGCCCGGTCCGGTCCCGCGCATCCCAGTGGCCCCAAGGCCCCTGCCCGCTCCGGTGGAGGCCTCACTCGAACGGGTGTTATCTGGACCTGGGAAAACTGGGGAGAAGGAGGCCGATATGCGCACCACCCCGGCCCTGCGGACTTTGGCCGCGGCCCTGCTCAGCGGCGGTGTCCTCACCGTCGCGGCCGCCGGCACCTCGATGGCGGCGGCCCCGTCGGCGCCCGCCAACGGCGGTGGCGGCTCGGACGGCCCCGTCTGGGGAACCGTCGTCTCCGGCGGAGAACTGAACGTCCGGCTCCAGCCCAGCACGACCTCACCGGTCGTCGCGGCGCTCTCACCGGGCAGCCAGGACCGCGTCCAGTGCGCGGTGAGCGGGCAGAGCGTCCACGGCAACACGAGCTGGTACTGGCTCGTCGGCGCGCACGCCTGGGCCAGCGCCGCCTTCGTCGACACCGGCGGCCACTGGGTGCCGAGCTGTTCGGACCCGTGCCCCGGCGAGAAGGACGGTGTGTGGCACAACGCGCACTGGGACCACAACGACCGGGACCTGAGCCAGGACCCCGGCTGGAGTTCGGACGGCTCCGGCTCCTGGACCTTCAGCGTCTCCAGTTCGTGGACCTGGACCGTCTCCGGATCCTCCTCGAACTCCTGGGACTGGGTCCCGGGTGGCAGGTGAGTGGGTGAGGCGAGGGAACGCACGAGGCCCCGGCCGACGGCCGGGGCCTCGTGCGTTGCGTCACGGCGTCGCCGTCACCGCGTCCCTCCCTGCGCGTCCTCGTGCGTGTAGTAGTGGTAGAAGGTCGTGGCGAACACGCCCACGGACACTCCCAGGGACATGAACACGGACCGCAGGATCGTCGTGTCCGTCTGGCTGTAGATGAACCCGAACGCACAGCCCGCGAAAACGGTCCAGGCCAGGGCGTGCAGGGCGGGGTGGGTCGCCTTCGTCAGCGTGAGGACGGCGTAGAAGACGGCCGCGAAGACGATCGCGGACACGAAGCCGAACAGCACGTTCCAGCCCGTGAAGGCGCCGGCGTCCCGGTTGATGTTGGCGGCCCAGAAGCCGTAGACGAGGCCGGTGGCGACGGGCACCGCCCACTTGCCGACGCTGTGGGCGCGGGGCCCGAACACGTCGATCGGTCCGGAGGTGCGCGGTGTCCCTGACACGGGTGCGGCATGCGCCATGGGAGGACTCCTCTCTGCTCGCCCCCGCCTTCCAGGTCACACCCCGCCCGAGCCCCCGGCAACTCGGGACGGGGGCGCCCCGGAGCCACTCCTTCGGCGGGACGCTCCCCACTCCTTCGGCGGCGCTGCCGGGCGTGCGGCCGTGCTCCTTCCGGCGGCATGCCGGGATGCGGTGATCATGGTCGCGTGCTTCGCTGAGGTCCATGAAGCTCGTACTCTTCGGCGCCACCGGCATGGTCGGCAGCCGTATCGCCACGGAGGCCTCGGCGCGCGGACACCAGGTCGTCGCGGTGAGCCGGTCCGGGCAGTCCCCCGTGCCCGGTATCGCCGCGACGGCGGCCGACGCCTCGGACCCGACGAAGGTCGCCGAGCTGGTGGCCGACGCGGACGCGGTGGCGTCGGCGTGTGTGCCGCCCCGGGACGGCTCGGACCCGCGTGAACCCTTCCTCGCCCTCAACCAGTCCCTGGTGGACGGGGTCCGGGCGGCGGGGGTGCGGCGGCTCGTGATCGTCGGCGGCGCGGGCACCCTGGAGGTCGCACCCGGTCAGGCCGCCTGCGAGCAGCCCGACTTCCCCGACGCGTACCTCCCCGAGGCGCTCGCCCACCGCGACACACTCGCCTTCTACCGGAGCGACGTCGACGACCTCGACTGGACGTACGTCTCGCCGGCCGCGGAGATCGGCCCGGGTGAACGGACGGGCGAGTTCAGGATCGGCGGCGACCGCATGCTCTTCGACGCGGAGGGCGACAGCCGGATCAGCGCCGAGGACTACGCGATGGCGTTCGTCGACCAGCTGGAGATGCCCGTCCACCCGCACGCCCGGGTCTCGGTGGCCTACTGACCGAGCCGGGGGCTGTCGCCCGGATCAGCCCGGGTCCGCGACGCCCGGCCCTTGAGGAAGAGGCGGTACGGCACGGTGGCCGCCCGGAGATCCCAATCCCTGCTCGACCAACTCCCGCGCGCCGGCCGGCGCGACGCCGTCCAGCGGCAGAAGCCGCTGCTGCTGCACGGGCGCAGTGTCGCCTGGATGCCTCCGGTCCTGCTGCTCATCGGCATCGCGCTGCTCGACGCGAACACCTCCGGCCGGTTCCGGATCATCTCCTGGGTCGCGCTGGTGCCCGCGATCGCCGCGGCGCTCTGCGGGGTGTGGGGCACGGCGGCGCTCGCGGTGCTGTCCCTGCTCACCTACGTCGCCGTCGACAGCTCCTGGCCGCACCAGCTCCAGACCGGCCTGCCCGACTTCATCCTCGTGCTGGCCGGCGGGGTGCTCGCGGTGCTCGCCTGCTCGGTACGGGTGCGCGGGGAGCGGCGCATGCTGCACATGCAGGACGTCGCCGAGACGACCCGGCGCACGGTGCTGCGCCCGATGGCGCCGGGCTGGGGCGGCCTGGACCACGCGGCCGTCTACCTCACCGCCGACAGCGAGGCCCGCGTCGGCGGCGACTTCTACGACATCCAGCCGGGACTGCACGGCACCCGGCTGCTGCTCGGTGACGTCCAGGGCAAGGGGCTCGGCGCGGTGGAGGCGGCGGCCGCGCTGCTCGGCACGTTCCGCGAGACGGCGTACCACGAGCCGTTCCTGGAGGCGGTCGCCGGACGCCTCGAGGTGCGGATGCTGCGGCACCTCGGCTACTGCGCGGCGCTCGGCCGTGACGAGGGCGACCGGTTCGCGACCGGGGTGCTGGTGGCCTTCCCCGAGGACACCCCGGCCACCGTCGAGGTCATCAACTTCGGCCACGAACCGCCCCTCGTGGTAGGGCCCGCCGGGGTACGGAGCCTGCCGCCCGGTGACGGACTGCCGCTCGGCCTGAGCGAGTTGGCGACCGAGCCACCGCCGGTGCTCCGCGTCCCGCTCGCCGCCGGCGAGACGCTGCTGCTGGTCACCGACGGGGTGACCGAGGCCCGTGACGCGGCGGGCGAGTTCTTCCCGCTGCGCGACGCGGTCGTCGCCGCGGTGGCCCGGGACCCGGCCGCCGCCGACCCGGAGTTCCTCGTCCAACTCGTCCGCGACGGAACCCTGCGGCACTCGGCCGGCCGTCTCGCCGACGACACGACGATCTTCGCCGTACGACGGCGGGCGGGCGGGTACGCGGCGGACCTGAACGACGTCACCTAGCGAACGGATCCCCGGTGGCCGGGAGCCGTGGCGGGGGTGGGCGTTCCCAGCCGTCACGTCCCCCCTTTGCAGGCGCAGCGGTTACGGTGCTGACGTACGTGATCGATGGGGGAGGGAACCGATGCCCGGAACCGTGCTGCTTCTCGCGGCCTCACCGGTGGGCAAGGGGTGTCTGGTGGACGCCGCGTCCGTGCTCCCCGTGCTCGCGGCCGTCGCTCCGGCGGTGCTGTCGGGCACCGAGACCGCGAACGTGGTGGAACTGGCCGACCCGTTGGAGCCGCAGGCCGTGCTGACCCGGCTGCGGGCCGCGGCGACGGCGCCGGGACCGCTGACGATGTTCGTGACCGGGCAGCTCCAGCTGGACCGCCGCCAGCGGCTCCCTCACCTCGCGCTGGCCCGCACCACCCCGGCGACGGTCCGCTACACCGCCTTCCCCTGGCACTGGGTCACCGAGGAGCTGCGGCTGCGTCCGCCGGGCCTGACCAGCATCTTCGTCGATCTGCACGCGGACGCGGACACCTGGTCCCTGCTCTCCGGGCGCCCGCTCACCGCGGGACCGTCGACCGCGCTGTACGGCAGGGTCGCGCCCCCGCCCCCGCGTCGTACGGTGGCTCACCCGACGTACATGAAGGCCGTCGCCACCCTGCTGCGCAGCGGTCACCGCCCGCCGCTGCCGCAGCTGCACCAGCAGGCACTGACGAGGACATCGGGCGAGGAGACGGGCCGTCCGGGACCGGCGGACCTCGTGTTCGCACCCGGGCAGAGCGGTCCGGTCGGCTCGGTCGCTCCTGTCGCTTCGAGCGGCCCGGTCGTGGCCGCGGTGATCCCGGCCGCGACGGTTTCGGTCCCGACGGTCCCGGAGGCCGGGGCTCCCGCGTTCCAGCCCGCCGCCGGCCAGTCCTGGGCCGGTCAACCCTGGCCGCCCGCACCGGAGTTCACGCCGGTGACCCCACTGCCCCCGCACGCTCCCCCGGAGCCCGTTCACACCGACCGGGCCGCCCCCCTCGTCACGGCGTCGCTCGGCACCGCACCGCCGATGCCCCTCACGCCGCCCGGCGGCGAGCCGCCCACGGCTCCGGCCGCACAGGCGACCCCGCAGCCGGCGTCACCAGTCTCAGCGACCTCAGCGGCCTCGCCCGCGGAGCGACCTGCAGGCGTCGACCTCGTGACGCTTCCCGACCAGGCTGTCCAGCAGCGGAGTTCGGCTCCTCTCGATCCCCACGAGACGATCACCACCGCCGTGCGGGCGGGCCGGCACGGCGAGGCGCTCGCCCTGGCGGGGACGTGGGAGGAGGAGGCGGCCCGGGTGCACGGGCCCGGCTCCGAGCAGGTGCTGCACTGGATGGAGGTACGGGCCGACCTGGCGATGTTCGCGGGGGACCCGGAGCGCAGTTGCCGTACCTGGCTGGCGGTCGCGGCGGCCCGGCTCGACGCGGGACAGGCCCCGGACGCGCCGGAGGTGGAGTCGGCCGTGGACCGCGCGCACCACCAGTGGGGCCGGGTCGACGCACCGGCGCGGGCCCGCGAACTCGGTGCGGAACTGGCCTCCTTGAGGCTTCGGGTGCCCGGGCGTCGGCAGGGCGCGCTGGACCACGTCCAGCAGCAGTTGCGCCAGTTGCAGACGCAGGCCTGAGCGGGCGGGGACGACAGCTCCGCCGTAGGGACGGGCGGACGGCTCGGTCGTACGGCTCGGCCGGCCGGTTCCGGCGGCCGGCTCAGGCGGACAGTGAGGCCAGCGCCCCCGACACCAGGGTCCGTACGCCCGGCGCGACCGTGGAGAGGTCCGGGGCGAAGTGCGGACTGTGGTTGCTGGGCACCGCCTCCAGCCGGGCCATGAGGTCGTCGCCGCCGGGGGCCGCGTTCCAGACGTCGGCCGGGGTGCCGGTGACGAACCAGAAGGAGTAGGGGATTCCGCCGGCCGCGAGCCGGGAGAAGTCCTCGCTGCCCATCGCCGGGCCGGGGTCGAGGACCGTCCCGGCACCGAACACCTCGCCGTGCACGGCGGCGATCCGCCGGTCGGTCTCGACGTCGTTGACCGTCACGGGGAAGTCGTTGCCGACGGTGACGTCGGGCTCCCTCGGGCAGCCGGCCGCCGCGCACTCCCCCGCCGCCACCCGCCGCACGGCGGCGATCATCCGCTCCCGCACCCCCGGCGACTGGGTCCGCAGGTTCAGGGAGATCCGGGCCTCGGACGGGATGATGTTGTGCCGGGTGCCCGCCTCGATCCGCCCGACCGTCAGCACGGCGGAGTCACGGGCCGCGATCTCCCGGCTGACGACCGTCTGGAGCCGCGTCACGATGTACGCGGCCGTCACCACCGGGTCGACGGTCGACTCGGGCCGCGAACCGTGACCGCCCCGGCCGTGCACCACGATGTCGATGTCGGTCGCGGCGGACATGATCAGCCCGGGGGAGTGCGCGTACAGGCCGGCGGGGCCGGGCGCCACATGCTGGCCGAGCAGCACGTCGGGCCGCGGGAAGCGTTCGTGGAGACCGTCCTCGATCATGCGGGCCGCGCCCGCGCCCGTCTCCTCGGCGGGCTGTCCGACCAGGACGAGCGTGCCGGACCAGGTGTCGCGTCCGGCGGCGAGCGCGTCGGCGGCCCCGGCCAGCCAGGTGACGTGCAGGTCGTGACCGCAGGCGTGCATGACCCCGTCGTTCCCCGAGGAGTACGACAGGCCGGTCTCCTCGGGAACGGGCAGCGCGTCCATGTCGGCGCGCAGCAGGACGGTGGGCCCGTCCCCGTTGCGCAGGACGCCCACCACGCCCGTACCGCCCACGCCCTCGGTCGTCTCGTACCCGGACGTGCGCAGTCGCCGCGCGAGGGCGGCGGCCGTGCGGTGTTCCTGGAGCGAGAGTTCGGGATGCCGGTGCAGGTCCCGGTAGAAGTCCTCCAGGGCGGGGACCGGGAGGTCGGCGGTGAGGTCCAGTGCGGTGCGGGCTGCGGCTGAGGTCACCGGGTCAGCGTATGCCGCGCCCCGTGCCGTCGGCAGTCAGTGGCGCGGTGGGCGCCGTCCGGGCGGGAGAGGACGCGCGGACGGCGCCGTCCGGGCGCCGGTCGGCGGGGGGCCGACGGGTCCGGCGCGGGCCCGGTCACCGTCCGGCGGGCAGGGCTCCCTGCTCGGACGTGTGCGCGGCACCGCTCGGTACGGTGGCCCTCGCCGGGCCGACGTTGGCCACCGTCACGAGCGCGGCGACCGCGAGGAGCGCGGCGAGAAACCCTCTGGAGTAGCGCGCGGAAATACGTCGGAGCACGGTGACCTCACAACAACAGCGGCGTATTAAGCATGCTTAATCCGCCGCTTAACGTAGAGGCTTCCGGGCTCACCTCGCAAGGGGGCCAAGGGAGTTGGACAATAGTCAAAAGCTGGACCGACTTAACTCGGCTTAATGGCATGCTTAACCCATGGCGGAGCGGGACGGCCCGGAGATCATCGGGCGCAGGGTGCAGCAGTTGCGGACGAAGCGCGGCCTGACACAGAAACAGCTGGCGGAACCCGCCTACACCCCGGCGTACATCTCCACCCTGGAGGCGGGACGCGTGCGGGCCTCCGAGCCGGCGCTGCGGCACATCGCGGAGCGACTCGGCATCGCCTACGAGGAGTTGGCGACCGGGCGGCCCGCCCACCTCGCCACCGACCTGCGGCTGCGGCTCACCGACGCGCAGCGCACACTCGCCACCGGCGAGGCCGAGGTCGCCGCCGAGGCGTACACCGCGCTGCTCGCGGAGGCGGTCGCGCACGGGCTGGAGGCCGAGGAGGCGGCGGCGCTGCTCGGGCTCGGCGAGTGCGCCCTGGACACCGGGGACCTGGAGACGGCGCGCCGGCGCTTCGAGGAGTCGGAGCAGCGGCTCGGGGACGCCCCGCTGCCGCAGCGGGTGCCGGCGGTGCGTGGGCGGGCGACCGCCCACTATCTCGCCGGTGAACTCCGCTACGCCTGCTACCTGTTCGAGTCCACGCTCGACGAGCTGAACCGGACCGGCCTGCACGACCCCGACGCCCTCCTCCTCCTCTACACGGGTGTCATAGCGCCCTACATGGACATGGGCGCGCACGCCCGGGCCGCGCAGGCCGCCGAGTTCGCCCTCGCCCTCGCGCCGCAGGTCGGCGACCCCGCCCTGGTGGCGCGCATGCACCGGTCGGTGGCGCGGACGATGATCGCCGAGGGGCGGATCGCCGAGGCCGACGTGTCCCTCGGCAAGGCCGCCGAGCTCTACAGGCAGCTCCAGATCCGTACCGAACTCGCCAACTGCCACTGGATGCGCGGGTACCTGTACGCGCAGAACGGTGAACTGGAGCGCGCCGAGACGGAGTTGCGCGAGGCGCAGGCCATGCTCTCCGCCAAGCGGGCGGCGCTCTACACCAGCCAGGTCGCGGTGGAGCTGGCCGACGTGCTGCACCGCCGGGGCAAGTCGGACGAGGCCGGCTCCCTGCTGCGCCAGGTGCTCGGGGACCTGAGTTCCGAGCGGGGAGCCATCCACTCCGCCGCCGCGCACCGGCTGCTCGGCATCATCGCGGAGGACGCCCGGGACACGGAGGCCGCGGAGGAGCACTACGTCCGGGCGATGAGCCTCCTGGAACGGGCCGGCGCGGCCGGTGACCTGGCCGACCTGTGCAGGCTGCTGGGCGACCTGCTGCGCCGCACGGGCCGTGTGGAGGCGGCCCTGGACGCCTACCGCACGGGCCTCGGCCACCGCACGGCCCCCGGCACCACGACCCTGGGCCCGGCCCCGGCACAGCCCCCGCTCTGACGACGCCCGACGGTCCGATGCCCGGAGGTCCGGTGCCCGACGGTCCGATGCCCGGAGGTCCGATCCCCGGCGTCGGTCACCGGGCGGAGAACCCGACAGCGGCGGGCGTCCGGGTGGGGCGGCGCGCCCGCGGACGGTGATGCCGGCGGGCGGTCAGGTTCGCGGAGCCGGTCCGCGACCGTGAGGCCGGCAGGGCGTCGATTCGGGCGGCCTCCGGTCCGGTGCCCGGCGTCGCTTGCCGGGCGTCAGACCGGAGAGTGGCGGGCCTCCGAGTAGGGAGGTCGACCCGCGGGACGTGAGGCCGGCGGGGTCAGACCGCGGAGCAAGTCGGGGGCCGTGAGGCCGACAGGGCGCCGAGTAGGGCAGGTCCCGGTCCGGTGTCCCGGACCGGGGCGGCGGGAGCGGGGGCGGCGTGAGGGCCGTCAGTCCATGCGCTCCACGGCCTCCTTCGCCTCCAGGAGTCCCGCTCCCGTGGCCTGCCGGTACGCCTTGATCGCCTCGATCCTCTTGCCGTCGCGCAGCAGCTCGGTGACCCGCGGCAGCGACGGCTGCTCCTCGTGGATGCCGAGATGACCGAGGATCAGGTCGAGTTGCCGCTCGACGCGCTCGATCTTCCGGCGGGTGCGCCCGAGTCGGGCTTCGAGACCGGCGAAGCTCGCGATCATCAGGGCGGAGAGAAAAAGACCCCATATTTCCATGGTCACGAATCTTAGGGCGCCTCGCCCGCAGAGCCCACGCGGCGCAACAGCGCGAGCAGCGTGGCCCGTTCGGGCTCGGTCAGGGGGCCGAAGGACGCGGCGAGGACGTCGCGGGTGACGGTGCGGCCCGCGGCGAGTACGCGTTCGCCGGCCTCCGTCAGATGATGCTCGATCCGGCGGCCGTGGCCCGGGCGGCGTTCGACGAGCCGCCGCGCCGCGAGGCGGGACGCCAGGGTGCCGAAGGCCTGGTCGCCCTGGAAGGTGGCGACCGCCAGCTCGTGCGCGGACGCGCCGGGTGTCCGGGCGATCGCCCGCAGCGCGTCCCACTGGGCCAGCGTCGTGCCGACCCCGGCGAGCCGTGTGTCGAGCGTGCGGTGATGCCGGTACTGCGCCTCCTTCACGGCGCGGCCCAGCTCTTCGAGATCGACGGGGCGGTGGCGGGACCCGGCGTCCACGGCCCCCGCTTCCTCTTGGTTCGCGGTCATGTCCGCATCCTAATCCAGTATCTAAGCTTGCGTATATACGTATGCGTAGATACCGTGGGGCGCATGACCGAAGCAGAGATCCAGACCCGTACCCGTACCGTCTTCCCGCGTCCCGACCTCCCCCTGACCCTCACCGAGAGCGGCCCCGCCGACGGCCCGCTCGCCCTCGTCCTGCACGGCGGTGGCGGCCCCGCCACCGTCCGGGGCATCGCCACGCACCTGGCCGGCCGGCACGGCATGCGCGCGATCGTCCCCACGCATCCGGGCTGGAACGGGACCGAGCGCCCCGACTGGTTCACCGGCGTCGACGACCTGGCCCTCGCGTATCTGCACTGGCTGAAGGACGAGGGCCACCGTGACGCCCTCGTCGTCGGCTCCTCTCTCGGCGGTTGGACCGGCGCCGAGATGGCCTTCCGCGACGACGGCGCGGTCATCGGCTCGCTCGTGCTGGTGAACGCCGCGGGCGTGGCCGTCCCGGGAGAGCCGGTCCGTGACGTCTTCGGGCTCCGGCCGGACGAGCTCGCCGCGTACTCGTTCCACGACCCGGCCCGCTTCGCCGTGGACCCCGCCGCCCTCGGCGAGGAGCGGATCGCCGCCCAGCGCGCCAACATGGCCACCCTGCGGATCCTCGCCGGCGACCCGTACATGCACGACCCGAAGCTGCTGAACCGGCTCGGCCGGGTGCGGATCCCGGCCCTCGTGCTGTGGGGCGAGAGCGACCGCGTCGTCACACCGGCGTACGGGCGGGCCTTCGCGGCGGCCTTCGCACAGGCTCGGTTCGAGACGATCGCCGAGGCCGGCCACCTGCCGCAGATCGAGCGGCCGGCCGAGACGTTCGCCGCGCTCGACACCCACCTCGCCGCGCTCGCCGAGAGCAGGAGCGCGTCCGTCGCGTGACCCCGGTGGGCGCGGGCGGCGCGTCGTGCCGCCCGCACGGGACCCGGCGCCCGGAGTCAGCCGCCCGAGGCTCCCGGGCCGCTGCCCGTGCCTGTTCCCGCCGTCTCCGGTCCCCCGGTCCCGCGCGTGGCCCCGTCCTCGCCCTCGGCCCGGTTCGTGGACGTGGCAGTGGACGACGTCGACCCGGCCGAGGCCTCGATGTCGACCACCGCGCCCACGTCGAGGTGCCCGTACAGCCACTGCGCGTCGTCGGGGCGCAGCCCGATCCAGCCGTTGGTCCGGTCGTACTTCCCCGGCGCCTTCGTGTCGTACGTCAAGGCCGCGACGAAGCTCTTCGCGCCGTCGGAGCCGGTGAGCTCGATCACCCACGGGATCTTGACGTCGTACTTCTCCCCGAGGCCGACGTCCTCGGCGACCATCCGCCTGACCTTCACCTTGGCGGTGACCGTCATCCGGCCCGTCGGCGTGGGGGTCTTCGCGGTCCCGGCGGTGAGCGGCATGGTGCGGCCGGACGCCGAGAGTTCGCGCCGGGACAGGTCGACCGTGGCGTTCGGCGTCACCGGCGCGCTCGGTGTGCCGACGGGGCTCGCGGCCGGGGGTGCGGGGCGGTCCGTCCCGCCGCCCAGGCTCACCATGACGACCAGCGCGAGCGCGCCCGCCGCGGAGGCGCCGGCAGCGGCCAGTGCCGTACGGCGGCGGCGTCGGCGGCGTCCCGCCCGGCCGCGGATCTCCGCGCCGGTCAGCGACGGGGACGACTCGCCCTCGGCAGCCAAATCCCTTAGTCCAGAGGTGAGTTCATCGGACACGGTCGTCCTCCCTCTCCCCCTCGTCCGGCGGGCCCGCGCCGTCCGGTGGACGCGTGGAACCGGCGGGGTCGGCGGCGTCCTCCGAGAGCACCCGTGCCAGCGCCGCCCGGCCCCGGGACAGCCGGGCCTTGACCGTGCCGACGGGGGCACCGGTTTCGGAGGCTACCTGCTCGACGCTGAGGTCGCACAGATGGTGCAGAAAGACCGCCATCCGCTGTGCCTCGGGCAGCGAGCGCAACGCGGCGACCAGCGCGGCCCGTTCGGGTCCCGGGCCGGGGGTGTGCTCGGGCGGCGGAGTGCGCCGTACGAGCTCCAGCCAGCGGCGCGCACGACGCCAGCGGCTCACCGCGAGCCGTATCGCCACCGTCCGGATCCACGCCTCGGGCGCACCCTCGGCGAGGAACTCCCGCCGCCGGTCCCAGGCGCGGACGAACGCCTCCTGGACGACGTCCTGCGCCTCGCCGTGGTCCCCGGTGAACGCGTAGAGCTGGCCGGTCAGCCGGGGGAACGCGGACGCGTAGAACGCGTCGAACTCTTCCTCGGTCATGTCCCCCGCCGGATGGTGCGGATTTCCTCCCGGCCGCGTGCAACCCGGCCGTCGGTGCCGTGCGTACAGGTCCCGTACGTCGCACATCGAAACACATCACAGGGGGATCACCATGACCACGGAACTCAAGCCCGGCCGGGGCCGGTTCGCCCGCGCCTGGAGCGCGGCGGCCGTGTGCGCGCTCGCGCTCACCGGATGCTCGGCGCGGGCGCTGGCCGACGGGGGCGGGAGCGGTACGGAGGAACGGCCGGCGGCCACGGCCACCGGAACCGTCGACCCGACGGGCAGCACCCGTCCGAAACCGTCGGTCACGCCGCTCGGTTCACTGCCCGGCGCGCACATCAACATCACCGACGGGCAGACCGTGGGCGTCGGCATGCCGATATCCGTGACCTTCGACCGCCCGGTCCCCGCCGGTGAACGTGCGCGGGTGGAGCGGCAGTTGAAGGTGAAGGCCGACGTCGAGGGGTCCTGGGGCTGGGTGAAGGACCGCAACCTCCTCGACGGACAGCGCGTCGACTTCCGGCCCCGCGCCTACTGGAAGCCCGGCACGGCGGTCACCGTCCGGGCCGGCGCGGACCTCACCCGGCACTTCACCGTCGGCCGCTCACTCGTCGCCACGGTGGACGTCCGCACCCACGTCATGACGGTGGAGAAGGACGGCGCGTCGCGTCGCGTCCCGATCACCGCGGGCGCGCCGGGCATGGACACCTGGAACGGCACGATGGTCGTCTCCGACAAGGCGACCCGCGTCTTCATGAACTCGCGGACCGTCGGCTACGGCGACGCCTACGCGGGCTACTACGCCTACGCCGTCCACCTCACCGCCTCGGGCACCTACCTCCACCAGAACCCGAAGGCGAACCTCTACGGCGGCCGCCAGAACGTCACCCACGGCTGCGTCGGACTCGCCACCGACGGCACCGCGAAGCGCTTCTACGACGAGGTCGTCCCGGGCGACGTCATCAAGGTCGTCGGCTCCCGCGACACGGTCGCCGTCGGCAACGGCTACGGCGACTGGAACCTGCCCTGGAACGAGTGGCGGGAGACGAGCGCGCTCGACCGACCGAACCCCTCGCGGAATTGATCGCTGACGGTGTCATCCGATCCCGGGGCGACCGGAGTTTGTACGGGGGGAGAGGCGCCCTCCCTCGTCCGAACGTCGGGTACACCGCGAGGAGTTGTCCGTTCAATGACAGGGATCAAGAAGTACGTGGCCGCGACCGCCGTCGCCGCAGCACTGCTCGGGCTGCCCACGGTGTCGTACGCCGTCCCACAGGGGAGGACGGCGCACGGCACGGTCCCGGCGGCCGCGCAGCGGGGATCCACCGGCACGGGGACGAGGACGGCCCCCTCGCTCAAGGCGCCCACGGCCCGGATCGTCGCCCCGGGCCGGCGCGTCCGGGTGTCCGACGGATCGCGGATCTGGCTCACCGAGGAGGGCAAGCACTGGACGACGCCCGACGATCCCGACCCGCGGTTCCGCAGCGTGGTCGACGGCAACATCGACCTCGGCACACCCGGGGTGTCGCTCCAGGCGGAGGGCCTGGGCGGCCACTACCTGCTCTCCGGCCTGTACTACGGCGGCACGGGCACCGCCTCGCGCGTCACCGTCCGCACCACGGCCGGCACGGTGCACGGCAGACTCCTGGAACTCGACGGCAGCCCCGGCTGGGGCGTCTGGTACGCCACCGTCGACCTGCCGGCGGGCGGGGGCAAGGACGGCCTGGACTTCCTGGCCGTCGTCGTCCGCGACACCGAGGGCAAGATCTACGCCCGGCTGGGCCTGAACTGAAAGGGCCACGACCGCACTGAAATCGTGGGCGGGGGAGCCGGGTCGCTCAGGTCCCGGCTCCTCCGCCCCGGCCCACCCCACGCATCCGACCCGAGGGACCGCAGGTCGTGCCCCAGCACCCCACCGTCACTTCCCCGGTCCCCGCGGGCGGCGCGTTCGGCGCCGACAGCGGGGACTTCGCCGCGTACGCCACCGCGGCGTGGCCCCGGCTGGTGCGCACCGCGCACATGCTCACGGGGGACTTCCACGAGGCCGAGGACCTCGTCCAGACCACCCTGGCCAAGGTGTACGTCCGCTGGCGGCGCATACCGGGCGACGAGATCGACTTCTACGTACGCCGCTCGCTGGTCAACAACAACCTCAGCCGGACCCGCAAGAGACGGGTCGCGCACCTGCTGATGCCCTTCGTACCCGAGCGGGCTCACCGGCCCGACCCCGGTCACGCGGAGGCGGTCACCCAACGAGCCGCCCTGGACGCCGCTCTGGCCGATCTGTCGGCGCGGCAGCGTGCCGTGCTCGTGCTGCGCTTCTGGGAGGACCTGGGGGAGGGCGAGACGGCCGAACTGCTCGGCTGCTCGGTCGGCACCGTGAAGACCCACACGCGGCGCGGCCTGGAAGCGCTGCGCGCCCACCCCCTGTTCGCCGGCCGCCTTCCCGTTCCCGGAGCACGCCCATGAACCACTCGTCCCGCTCCGCGCGCGTGTCGGCGGAGGCCGAGCGGCTGCGCGAGGTGTTCGCCGAAGCGGCTCAGGACCTCACACCGTCGGCCGTGCCGCTGCGCTCCATCGAACGCGCGGGCCGCCGCCGGCTGCGGCGCCGCAGGGCCGCCGTGCTCGGGGCCGCGTGCGGAGCCCTGCTGGTGCCGCTCACCCTGTTCGGGCCCCGTGACGGGTCGGTCCCGCATCCCGCCCGGTCGGTGAAGCCGTCCCCCAGCCGTACCGCGAGCGCCTCCCCCTCGCCCTCCGCCCCGGCGCCGACGGTGCGGACCGTCGCCCCCGGCGAGCGGGTGCGGGTGGCGTCCGGCATCCGGATCTGGCTGACCCAGGAGGGCAAGCACTGGTCCGAGCCGGACCGGCCCGACGAGTTCCGCAGCGCCGTCGACGGCAACCTGGACCTGACCCGGCCCGGCCTCTCCCTCCAGTCCTCCGGACAGGACGACGGCCGCGTCTTCCTCTCCGGGATCTTCTACGGGCCCGGCACACCGGCCCGCGTCGAGATGACGACGGACACGGGCCCGGTCGCCGCCGTCGGCCTCACCCTCCCGGGCAGGCCCGGCTGGGGCGTCTGGTACGCGCTGATGAAACGGCCGGCGCTGGTCGACGGCCAGGAGAACCCGGCGGACACCGTCACGAAGGTCACGGTGTACGACGCCAAGGGCCGGGTGATCGCGAAGGGGTGATCGCGTGGGGCGAGCGGCAGGGGGACGTCCGGTGAGGGAGCAGGAGACGCACGGGGGCCGGGTCCGGCACCTCGGCCGGATCGGCTCGCCGGTCCGACATCTCGGAGTCCGCGTGGATCCGTGCCCTGTACACCCGGAGTTTGTTTCAACGGCCAACCATCCGGGTCATGAAGATCGCTTCCCTCACCGGTGTCGTGCTCGCCCTGACGGCCGTCTCCGTGACCGTCCCGGCCGCCTCCGCCGCTCCGTTCCACGCGTCGGTCCGGCACGGCGCCGCCCACCACGCGGCTTCGCAGCGCATCCCGTTCACCGGCGCGACCGTCACCGCCGGCGCCGACGGTTCGTACCGCATCGTGTGGAAGGCCCCCGGGGTGCGTCAGGTGGTCGTGCGGGCCGCAGGGCGGGTCGTCGCCCGCGGCGGCGCCACGGGTGACGTCACCGTGCGCGGGCTGCCCGCGGCCGACCGGCAGTGGTTCGACCTGGTCCCCGAGCGCGGCGGTTCCCTGCGCCTCGCCGACCGCCTGATCAAGCTCGACGGCGCGGTCAACTTCCGGGACGCAGGCGGCTACCGCACCGGCGACGGCCACTGGGTGAAGATGGGCGAGATCTACCGCTCCGACGCCCTGGACAAGCTCACCGCCGCCGACCTCGCGAAGCTGAGGCGGCTCGGCATACACGCCGTGTACGACCTGCGGATGGAGTCGGAGCGCTCGTCCGCCCCCGACCGCGTTCCGGCGGGAGCCACCTACACGGTCGCCGACGTGCTCGCCGGATCCCCGGCCTACTCGGTGATGCCGACCACCGAGGCCGAGGCCGTCACGATGATGGTGGACGGCGAGAAGTTCATGGTGAGTGGCGACTCCGCGCGGGCCGCGTTCAGCACGGTCTACGCCGGTGCCGCGGCCGGCGACGGGGTGCTCTACCACTGCACCGCCGGCAAGGACCGCACCGGCTGGTCCAGCGCCGCCCTGCTCACCGCTCTCGGCGTCCCGCGCGACACCGTGATGAACGACTACCTCGCGAGCAACACCTACCGCGCCGCCGCCAACGCCGCCGCGCTCGCCTCCATGCCCCCGGCGCAGGCGGCCGTCTACAAGCCGCTGCTGGACGTCCGCGCCGAGTACCTCAACTCCGGCTTCGACGAGGTCCGCTCCACGTACGGCGGCTTCGGCTCTTACCTGAGGAAGGGCCTGCACATCGACTCCGAGGAGCTGCGCGACCTGCGCGCAGAGCTGCTCGTCGGCTGATCCCTCCGGAGTGGGCGGGGGCGAACCGCGCGGTCCGCCCCGGGCCGCGAGACCTCCCGGCGGGCGCGCGGTGCGGGGGCCCCTCGCTTCCTCGAATCCAAGTGCGACAGGTGCGGCGTGCCGCCCGATCGCGGACCCGGACGAGGACGGGCCCCGGCGACCGGCCGCAGGCTGCCCGCGGGAAGCAGCCCGGCGGGGGCGGAGCGGCCCACGCCGCGGGCCTCCGGGACCGCCACGGCTGTGGCGTCCGGGAGCACCCGCGGCCGCCGACGCGCGGGCGTACGCCCCCGGAGCACCGCCCGGCCGGGCACCCGGGATCCCGGGTCCGCCCGGCCCCGGACCCGCCACGGAGATCTCCGTCTCGTGCGCGCCCAGCCCACCCCGTGGACCGTTCCGCGCGCCAGGATGATCACCGAGGCCGAGCCCCGCGGCTGACCTCAGCGAACGCGCGGCAGGACCGGCCGGGACGCCGGGCCGGCCCCCCGGCCCACCCGCGTTCCGGGGCGCCCCGGGACACCGAGTCGGAGCGGGATCGAGACCATCAAGCCCTACCGCGCGCCGGAATAGGGCCCATACTGGCAACACGATGACTAAGCCCTCCGCGCCCCGGCGCCACCTGCCCACCAGCCCCTTCGCCGCCCCGGTCGTCCCCGTGGCCAAGGAGTTCAGCCTCGGAGACCGTGTCTCCCACGACCAGTACGGCCTGGGCACGATCGTCGGCGTCGAAGAGGGCATTGCGATGCTCGTCGACTTCGGCGCTCGCCAGGTCCGCGTCCTGAGTCCCTACACCCGGATGGACCGGCTCTGACGCACATTTCCTGACACCACCCCGGCCCGCCACCTCAGCCCGCGGCAGCCCCCACCACCGGCTGCCGGGGCCGCGGTGCGCGGCGGTCGAGGTGTTCCACGACAGACGTGTGGAAGCGGTCGACGGAGTCGTCGACGCTTCGGATGAAGCCCGACTCGGCGTTGCCCCGGGTGTTTCCCATGCCCCGGAAGAGCGACAGCCGGAACCCGGTGATCTGAGCGGCGTTCCTGGGCAGCATGTCCGCCGGTTCCGGCCGCAGCCGCTCCAGCGTCCCCCGCGGCCCACCCAGGTCCCCGACGACCAGCGTCTCCACGTGCAGGTCGGCCGGCGCCTCCTCCAGCTGCCGCACGAGCCGCTTGGCCCAGGTGAGCGGATACCCCTGCTCCGGCGCCGGGATCTCGATGGACGTCCGCAGCTTGCCCGTCCGCAGGTCCGCGCAGAGCGCGAGGACACCGGGCGTCCCCTCGATACGCAGCTCTGCGTCCAGCTTCCCGTCAGTGCACAGCCGGTCCGCGAGCGCGGCACGCCGAGCCTGCGGCTCCCCTCCCCGCCTGGCCCCTGAACGGGCAGCACCATCTGCCCGAGCACACCCTGGGCATCGCGGAGGACCTCATTCCCCGCTCCCGATCACCGGCATCGGATCGTCCCGTCCGCTCCCCCGGCCTACGGGTGCCTGCCCCCGTAGGCCCCCCACGGCGACGCGCCGGAGAGGGGCTCCCGCTGCTCAGCCCTGTGTGGGCTGCGGGGACTTTCCGTTCAGGACGTCCTTCAGGCGGTCGGCGCCCGCCTCGGTGGCCTGGGTCGTGGAGTCGTGTTCGGCTCCGGAGAGGCCGCCGTTCGTGAGGGAGAGGGCGCTGTCGCCGACGCGGACGGCGGCGAAGTCGAGGGTCAGGGTGTCGGGGTTGTCGTCCAGGTCGCCGGTCATCTTGATCTGGAGGCCCTTGCGCGCGTCACCCGCGTCGTCCAGGTCCGTGTGGATGACCTGGACCGTCTGCCGGCCGCCCTTGGTGCTGACGGCCGTGAACTGGTCGCACTTGTCCGGCAGCGAGTCGAGCCACTTGAACCGGTCGTCCAGCGCCTGCTTGCCGTAGGCGGCGACCTCGTAGCGCATCTGCGCCTCGTCGTCGCTGTCGTCGAAGCCGGTGTCGGCGCTCTCGCCCTTCGGCTTGCCCAGCAGGTCCTCGGCGTACAGGCCGTCCAGCAGCTTCTGGCAGTCGGCCGCGTTCCCCTTGTCCGTGACGAACTGCGACGCGTCGACCTTGCTCTTCAGCAGCGCGTCGCGCCAGGTCGCCGCCCCCTCCGAGGTCGTCCACTGCGAGCCCAGGTCCGTGTTGGTGATCAGCGCCGTGCGGGCCTCGTCCTTGGTCAGCTCGCGGACGGCCGGCGAGGCGGAGGCGGAGCTGGAGGAAGCCGCGGCGCGCGGCTCGTCCGCCACCGGCGACGCGGAGACGGGGGAGGCCGAAGCGGCGGCGGGGGACGCCGAGCGGTCCGTGGGGCCGGAGGCGTTGCCGTCGTCGCTGGAGCAGGCTGCCGTCGACAGCAGCATCCCCGCGGTGAGGGCGGACGCGAGGAGACAGGACGGACGGTTCATGCGGAGGCCTCCCGAGGACGGTCCCGAGGTCGGGCGTGTGTCCTCCCACGCCACCACCGGCCGCCGTCCCCCACCAGCGCACCGGGCCGTCCGGGTGAGTGCGGGCCCCCGACGCCCCCGCTCCGTCCTCCGCGGCGGATTCCGGTCGCGGCGGGCCCGGATCTGCCAAGGTGGAAGGTGATGCACGCGCTCCAGGGAAGCACCATGAACGCCAACGACCGGTTCGACGACGACGAGTACCCCGCGTACACGATGGGCCGTGCCGCCGAGCTGATCGGCGCCACCCCCGCCTTCCTGCGGGCCGTCGGCGAGGCCGGACTGATCACCCCCCTGCGCTCCGACGGCGGCCACCGGCGCTACTCCCGCAGCCAGCTCCATGTCGCGGCCCGCGCCCGCGACCTCGTCGACCAGGGCACGCCCGTCGAAGAAGCCTGCCGCATCGTCTCGCTGGAGGACAGCCTCGACGAAGCCCTGCGGATCAACGCGGAACTGCGGGGCACCAGCCCGCAGGACGCGTGAGGGCGGCGGAACCGGACGGGCCGTGCGGCTGCCGGGCGCGCTCGGTGAGCGTTTCTTCACGGGGCGGGGATATCTGCTTCGGCCGTTGCAGAATTTGCGCAGCGATCCCACGAGGTTTTGATATTCCCCACGCCGGGGTGAGATAGTGCGCGCCCTTCGAGGCTCGTGGCGTGCTACTGTCGATTTCAGTTGCAGTTGTGGTTCCCAAAGTTTTTCCGGTGCATTCCGGTTGGGGCAATCATTGCGGCGACGCAGGTCCACACAGTGTGGGCCTTCGAGCTTTGCCCCGAAGGAGATTTGAAATGGCTACTGGCACCGTGAAGTGGTTCAACGCGGAAAAGGGCTTCGGCTTCATCGAGCAGGATGGCGGCGGCGCCGACGTCTTCGCTCACTACTCGAACATCGCCACCTCTGGCTTCCGTGAGCTCCAGGAAGGCCAGAAGGTGACCTTCGACGTCACGCAGGGCCAGAAGGGCCCGCAGGCGGAGAACATCGTCCCCGCCTAGTCTGGGACACCAGTCGGCCGGGGTCCGCACCGCAAGGTGTGGGCCCCGGCCTTCTGCGTTTCGCGCTCATGCGCTCTATGAAATTCCGACGAAAGTTTCAGCGGCCGGCCTCTTCCCGTTTTCCGTGAGGCCAAACCCGGATCATCGGTTCGATCGAGACGGGTCATGGGCACGCCACCGGCGGTGACGCGTAGTCGTCACATCGCGAGGACGGCCCGGACGGTCTTCCCGCCGAAACTCGTGCTGACGACCTCCAGGCTGTGAGCGAGCTGCTGGACCATCGCCAGCCCCCGGCCGCTCTCCGATTCGGTGTCCAGGACGCCGACCTTCGGCTGCCCGGGACTGTCGTCGTGGACCTCGACCGTCACCACTCCGTGCCCCAGCTGGAGCCGCAGCCGGCAGCCCGTACGCCCGTACCGCACGGCGTTGGCGACCAGCTCGGAGGCGATCAGGGTCGCGTCGTCCACCTGGTCGGCGGTCGGTGACGCGAGAAGTGGCCGTGGCCGGGTCAGGAACGCCGTCGTCAGCTTGCGGGCCCTGCCCGCCGAGACGGCCGTACGCGGCAGTGTGTACTCCACGCGGGCGGTCGGCCTGACGGTGCGCTGGTGCGCACGCATGACTGACACCTCTCTTCCCCCTCCCAGGACATCCGGCACCCGCCCGACGGCTCCGTCCCCGTCGGCCGGGACCCCGCGCCGAACGGTGCGCGGCCGGTCCTGCCCACGGGTGATGCCCCACCCGGATGATCCGCAACCAACGACGTACGTCACAAAGACGTCCCGGGACCGCCGCGGCCCCCTCAGGTGCCGGGTCGGCGGCCGGATCGCCCGTCGAAGTCGTCAGTCCAGGAGGCGGAAGTCCTCGTAGTCGAAGCCGGGGGCCACCACGCAGCTGACCAGCACCTCCTCGTCGCCGGCCGGGCGCGCCGACTGCCAGACGCCGCCCGGCACGAGGAGTTGGGGATGTTCGCCCGCCTCGACACGGGGACCGAGACGGACGACCTGCGGCGGCGACTCGGGGGTGGAGCCCGCACCGCCGAGCAGCAGGTCCAGGGGACCACCGCGGTGCCAGAGCCACAGTTCGTCCGAGCGGACGGTGTGCCAGGCGGAGGTGTCCCCGGGGGTGAGGAGGAAATAGATGGCGGAGGCGGCGGCGCGCGGGCCGGGGTAGCCGTCGGGCCGGAAGGCCTGCGGCGCCGTCCAGGTCTCGACGAACCAGCCGCCCTCCGGGTGCGGTCGCATGTCGAGAGCGGCGGCGAGGTCCGGGATCCCGGTGTCAGGAGAGGTCACACCCTGCCTCTACCACGCGGGCCGGGAGGGGTTCAACAAACGGCCGGTGGTCCCGGGTTGGAGTCTGCCAGGGTGGGGGCATGGCGACCCTTCACCGCAAGCTGCTCGGTCTGCTGCCCCGCGTCGGGGTGCGGGTACTGGACCTCGGATCGGGTACCGCGCTGCTCTACCGGCGCGGAGTGCGCAGACGCGTCGCGCTCGGCCGAGGCGCCGACCTGGTGTTGAGCGGGCGCACCGCCGCCTACCGGCACGTGCCCCTCGGGGACAGCGGAGCCCGGCTCCTGCTCGACGAGAAGCGGACCGCCGCGGACGAACGCAGGTTCCAGCTGGCGGCCGCCTCCTATCTGTGCGGCCAGCACGTCACCGCCCTGCTCGACCGGTACGCGGTGAACTGCGTCTTCGACGTGGGCGCCAACTCCGGCCAGTACGCCCGGCAGTTGCGCCGCCTCGGCTACACCGGGCGGATCGTCTCCTTCGAGCCGACCACGGAGACCTTCGGCAGGCTCCGGAAGGCGGCCGAGGGCGACCCCGACTGGCTCGTCTTCCAGATGGGCCTGGGACGGGAGGACACGAGCCTGTCCATCCACGTCGACTGGAAGTCCATGAACTCCCTTCTCCCGCCCAGCGACTACGGCAAGGACCGCTACAAGCGCTTCGCCAGGTCGCGGACGGAGGAGATCGAGGTACGCCGGCTCGACGGGATGATGGACAAGGCGCTCGACGGCATCACCGACCCCCGCCCCTATCTGAAGATGGACACCCAGGGATACGACCTGGAGGTGTTCGCGGGCGCCGGGGAGCGCGTCGCGGAGTTCGTCGGGATGCAGTCGGAGGTCGCGGCGCTGCGACTGTACGAGGGCAGCCCGCGGATGGACGAGGCGATCGCGCTGTACGAGGAGAACGGCTTCGAGATCACCGGCATGTACCCCGTCACGCGGGAAGAGGCGACGGGCCGGGTGGTCGAGTTCGACTGCGTGATGGTGCGCGCGGCGGCGGTCCCGGTGGACGACGCGTAGCGCGGGAGCACGGGCGGCCGGCACCCCCTGGGGCGTTTCCTGGACAGCCGGACAGCCGGACAGCCGGACAGCCGGACAGCCGGACAGCCGGACAGCCGGACAGCCGTGCGCCGTGTCGGCGCCCGGGGAAGCGGGGCGGACACGACCTAGGCCGGGTAGGCGTGGGTCTGGGTCGCCTTGACGGTCGCCCAGACCGGGGCGCCCGGGCGCAGGTCGAGTTCGGCCGCGGCGACCGTCGTCAGGTCGGCCGCGAGCGGGAGTTCACCCGTGAGGTCCGTGCGGATCTGGTCGCCGTGGGTCTCCAGGCCCCGCACGCTGCACTGCCACACGTTGCGGGCGCTGGAGCCGGTGGGGCGGTCGCGGTGGAGCGTGACGGCGCTCGGCGGGAACGCCACGAAGACAGGCCCCCGGAGTTCCTCGGTCGTGGTGATCTCCGGGCCCGCGTCCAGCCGTACGGCGTGGCCCGCGGCCTCGCCCCGGTAGAGGTTGAGGCCGACGAGCCGGGCGATGTAGTCGGTGCGCGGCCGGCGGGCGATCTCCGCGGGGCCGCCCTCCTGGACGACATGGCCGTCCTCGATGACGACGAGCCGGTTGGCCAGCACCATCGCGTCCAGCGGATCGTGCGTCACGAGGACGGCGACCGCCTCGAACTCGGCGAGATGGTGCCGGAGTTGGGACCTGACCTCCAGGCGGGTGCGGGCGTCCAGCGCGGCGAGCGGCTCGTCGAGCAGCAGCAGCCGCGGACGGGTGGCGAGGGCGCGCGCGACGGCGACGCGCTGCGCCTGGCCGCCGGACAGCCGGCGCGGCTTGGCCCCCGCGTGGTCGGCCAGGCCCATGCGGTCCAGCCACGCGGCCGCCTGCGCGCGGGCCTCCGCCTTCGGCACCCCCTGACAGCGCGGCCCGAAGGCGACGTTGTCGAGGGCGGAGAGGTGCGGGAAGAGCAGGTAGTCCTGGAAGACGACGCCGACGGGGCGGGACTCGGGGGGTGTGCGGTCCAGGGAGGCGCCGTCGAGCCGCAGCCGGCTGCCCTCGGACAGCGGGGTGAGTCCGGCCAGTGCCCGCAGGGCCGTGGTCTTGCCGGCGCCGTTGGGGCCGAGGAGGGCGACGACGTCACCGGGTGCGGCGGTCAGTTCGACGTCGAGGTGGAACGCGTCGCGCCGCACGACGAGCCGGGCGTCCAGCCCCTTGCCGGACGGCACGGCCCTGGTGGCCGGGGTCGTCTCGGTCATCGCGCGTTCTCCCTCGCGTGGACGCCGGTCATGACGCCGTGATCCAGCGGTCCCGCAGTCCGGCGAGCACCGCGATCGACACCGCGAGCAGTACGAGGCTCAGCGCGATCGCCGCGTCGGGGTCGCTCTGCAGGGCCAGGTAGACGGCGAGCGGCATGGTCTGGGTGCGGCCCGGGAAGTTGCCCGCGAAGGTGATCGTCGCGCCGAACTCGCCGAGGGCGCGGGCCCACGCGAGGACGGCACCGGCGGCGATGCCCGGGGCGATGAGCGGCAGGGTGACCCGGCGGAACGCGGTGAAGCGGGAGGCGCCGAGCGTCATGGCGGCCTCCTCGTAGCGCGGGTCGGCCGCCCGCAGGGTGCCTTCGACGCTGATGACGAGGAAAGGCATCGCCACGAACGCCTCGGCCACGACGACTCCGGCCGTGGTGAAGGGCAGTGTGATGCCGAACCAGGAGTCGAGGAGCTTGCCGACCACGCCGTTGCGGCCGAGGGCCAGCAGCAGGGCCACACCGCCCACCACCGGGGGCAGCACGAGCGGCAGGGTGACCAGGGCCCGGACGAGGCCGCGTCCGGGGAAGTCGGTGCGGGCCAGCAGCCAGGCGAGCGGCACGCCGAGCACCAGGCTGACCGCGGTGGCCGCCGTGGCCGAGAAGAGGGACAGCTGGAGGGCCTGCCACACCTCGGGCTTGGACAGCTGGTCGGGGAGGGTGCGCCAGGGTGCCCGCACGATCAGCGCGAGCAGCGGCAGGAGCAGGAACGCCAGCCCGACGAGGGCCGGCAGCAGCAGGGGCAGCGGCGCCCCGCTCCGGAGCCGGCCGCCGCTCCCGGCCCGTTTGCGGACACGTCCGCGCCGCGGCCCACCCGTCAGGGTGTCGGCCGGGGCGTCGGACTTGTCGAGCGCGGGCACGGGATCACTCATGTCTTCAGGAGACGGTCTTCGGCACAGCGGCGGCAAGGGGCTGTGCCGGACGGCACGCGCCGGACGACGCGTGCCGTGACGGACGGAGCGGGCGGGTCAGGCGGTGGGCTTCAGGAACCCGGCAGCCGTCAGCACCTTCTGGCCCTCCGGGGACTGCACCAGGGCGATGAACGCCTTGGCGGCCTCGGCGTTGGGCGCGTCCTTGAGCAGGGCGATCGGGTAGTCGTTGACGGCGTCGGCGGACTCGGGGAACTCCACGCCCTCCACCTTGTCACCCGCGGCCTTCACGTCGGTCTTGTACACGACCGCCGCGTCGGCCTCCTTCAGCTCCACCTTGGTCAGGGCGCTCTTGACGTCCTGCTCGTAGGAGACCGGGGTGAGCTTCAGGTGGCCGGCGTCCAGCGCCTTCTGCGCGGCGGCGCCGCACGGCACCGTCTTGTCGCAGAGCACGACCTTCAGGTCCGACTTGGTGAGGTCCTTCAGGGAGGAGACCTTGTCCGGGTTGCCGGGCAGGGTGGCGATCTCCAGCTGGTTGCGCACGAAGGTGGCGGGGGTGGTCGCCGCGTCCTTCTTGTCGGTGACGATCGCCATGGTCTTCGGGCTGGCCGCCGCGAAGACGTCCGCCGGGGCGCCGCCCGTGATGCTCGCGGCGAGGGTGTCGCTGCCGCCGAAGTTGAAGGTGACCTTCGTGCCCGGGTGGGCCTGCTCGAACTCCTTGCCGAGGGAGGTGAAGCTCTCCTTGAGCGACGCGGCGGCGAAGACGGTCACCGTGCCGGTGAGCTTCGGCGAGGAGGAGGCCGAGGACTTCGGCGTGGAGGAGGAGTCCGACGAGGCGTCGTCGGAGGAGGAGCAGGCGCTCAGGGCCAGCAGCGCGGCGGCACTGACGCCGGCCACCTGAAGGCTCCGGGTGGTGCGGCGGGTCCGGCGCGCGGATCGGGTCATCACGGATCTACTCCCTCGGAAAACGAAAACGGAAGACGCTGCAGCTCGCTGTCGCTGAAGCCTCCGTCGTGCTCTTCAGTCCTGAGCTCTCTTCAGCATGCCCAGATCATAGTGACGCAGATGCGAGCGAGAAGTCTTCTGTTGCATCGCATGAGCTGTGGGTTGGCGGTTGGGATGTACGCATGTGCGTTTGTACGGGACCTCTCGCTGGGTACCGTTCTGCGGGAGGTGCTGCCCCGTGAGCCAGTCCCTGACAGAGCCGAATCCGCCCGCGCCGTCGCTCGCCGAACTGGCGCTGACCGGCGACCTCGCCCGGCCGGCCCGGCTGACGGTGCCCGATCTGCTCGCCTGGCCCCAGCACCGGGTCAGGGTCAGCTTCGACTGCGCGACCAGCGGGGTGCAGCACCACGGTTTCGCGGGACCCCTGCTGCACGACGTGCTGCGGGACGCCGGACCGTGCTTCGATCCGGCCCGCCGAAAGGACCGGCTGCGCTTCCTGATCGCGGTGGCGGGCGCGGACGGTCACCACGCCCTGCTCACCTGGGCCGAGATCGACCCCGACTTCGCCGACGCCCCCGTCCTGCTCGCGGTGGGCATCGACGGCACCCCGCTGGACCGGGCGGGCCCCCAGTTGGTCCTGCCGCAGGACCGGTGCGGGGCCCGGCACATCAGCGGCATCAACGCCATCCGGGTGGACGGCTGTTACCCGGCCTGGTCCCCGGCCGCAGCGGGCTGACCGGGCCGGCAGGGCCGACCGTCCCGCCCGGCCCGGTGCAGGGCCAGCCAGACCCGGTCCCGGGTGACCGGCAGCTCCGTGAAGCGCAGGCCCGTCGCGTCGCGCAGGGCGTTGGCGAAGGCCGGGGCGACCGGGTTGAAGGGGCTCTCGCTCATCGACTTGGCGCCCGCGCCCGCCGGACGTCCCGCCACGGCAGCCGCGCCGGACCTGCCCGCCGTCTGGGCGCTGCTGTCCGACGCCGAGCCCGCCGTCGCGCTGCACGGCGGGACCGGCCGGGCCGACAGCGCCGAGGGGCTGAACGGGGCGCTGGCACAGGCCCGTTACGCGCTGGCCTCCGCGCGCACCACCTCGCCCGACACGTCCGCGCTCATCGACGCGGCGTCACTCACCGGGCTCGGCACACTGCTCACCGGCATACCCGCCGAGGTGCGCACCGCGTTCAGCCGGACCGTGCTCGGCCCCCTCTTCGAGGCGGACAACGCGTCCTTCGCCGCCCTGCTGGAGACCCTGGAGATCTTCCTCGCCTGCGACGGATCCTGGTCGCGCACCGCCGAGGCCCTCCATCTGCACGTCAACACCGTCCACTACCGCGTGCAGCGCGTCGAGCACTTCACCGGGCGCGACCTGTCGAGCCTGTACGACCGGCTCGACCTGCGGGCCGCCCTGCTCTGCCGCCCGCGGCGACCGGCACGGCCGTGACGGTGACAGGGGTGTCCGGTGTCTGCGACGCTGGCCCGCCGACGGGAGGGGGCGCATGCTGCTGCGTCAGCTGGAGTATCTGGTCGCGCTCGCCAGGGAACGGCACTTCGCGCGCGCGGCGGCCGCCTGCTTCGTGTCGCAGCCCTCGCTGTCCGCCGCGATCCGCCGCCTCGAACACGAACTGGACGTGCCGATCGTGCGCCGCGGCCGGCGCTACGAGGGCCTCACCCCGGAGGGCGAGGTCGTGCTCGCCTGGGCGCACCGGATCCTCGCCGAACGCGACGCCCTGCACCAGGAACTGTCGGCGCTGCGCGGCGGACTGACCGGCACCCTGCGCCTCGGCATCGTGCCCACCGCGCTGCCCGCCGCGTCCCTGCTCACCACCCCGTTCTGCGAACGCCACACGGCGGCCCGGGTCAGCCTTGAGTCGCTGTCGTCGGCGGACATCAACCACGGGCTCGCCGAGTTCGAACTCGACGCGGCGATGACGTACCTCGACGACGAGGACCTGCGGCACGTACGGCGCTTCCCGCTGTACGAGGAGCGGTACGTCCTCCTCACCCCGGTCGACGGCCCCCTCGCCGGTGCGACGACGGCCCGCTGGGCGCGGGCCGCGGCCCTCCCGCTGTGTCTGCTGGGCCCGCGCATGCGCAACCGGCGGATCATCGACGAGTGCTTCGCCGCCGACGGCGCCCGGGCGAACCCGTCGATCGAGTCGGACAGCGTCGCCGGGCTGTACGCCCACCTGCCCGGGGGCCGCTGGTCGAGCGTCATCTCGCACGCCTGGCTGCACATGTTCGGAGTGCCGGAGGGGATGCGCGTGGTGCCGCTCGAAGGTCCCGCGCACGGCCCCAGGGTCGGCCTCGTGGTCGCCCGGCACGAACCCGAGTCGGTGCTCGCCCAGGCCCTGTTGGCGGTGGCGAGGGAGGCGGGCGTACGGGACGCGCTCGACGCGTTGCTGAACGAGCACCTGGGCAGGGCCGGCTCATAGCCGTCGGCTATCGGCACATAGCGAGGTTCGCTTTGACCAGCGCCTTCGGCCCCGAGGATGGTGGAAAGCACCTTCCGAACAACGGAGTTGAGGAGAGCCGCGTCATGGCCAAGGTGCTCTGCGTGCTGTACGACGACCCGACCGACGGATACCCCACGACGTACGCCCGGGACGACCTGCCCGTCATCGACCACTACCCCGGCGGCCAGACCACGCCCACCCCGAAGGGCACCGACTTCACCCCGGGGGCCCTGCTCGGCAGCGTGACCGGTGAACTCGGCCTGCGACGCTTCCTGGAGGAGCGCGGTCACACCCTCGTCGTCACCTCCGACAAGGACGGCGCCGACTCGGTCTTCGACCGTGAACTCGCTGACGCGGACGTCGTCATCTCACAGCCGTTCTGGCCCGCCTATCTCACCCCCGAGCGCATCGCCGCCGCCAAGAACCTGAAGCTCGCGGTCACCGCCGGCATCGGCTCCGACCACGTCGACCTCGACGCGGCCATCGAGCACGGCGTGACCGTCGCCGAGGTGACGTACTGCAACAGCATCAGCGTCGCCGAGCACGTGGTGATGATGACGCTCTCCCTGGTCCGCAACTACCTGCCCTCGCACCAGGTGGTGCTCGACGGCGGCTGGAACATCGCCGACTGCGTGGCCCGTTCGTACGACCTGGAGGGCATGCACGTCGGGACGGTCGCCGCCGGGCGCATCGGGCTCGCGGTGCTGCGGCGGCTCGCGCCCTTCGACGTGAAGCTGCACTACACCGACCGGCACCGGCTTCCCGAGGAGGTCGAGCGCGAGCTCGGGCTCACCTTCCACGCGTCCGCCGAGGACATGGCCCCGCACTGCGACGTCGTCACGATCAACGCGCCGCTGCACCCGGAGACCGAGGGGCTGTTCGGCGACGACCTGCTCGGCGCGATGAAGCGCGGCGCCTACCTCATCAACACCGCGCGCGCCCTGATCGTCGACCGGGACGCGGTCGACCGGGCCCTGCGCAGCGGACAGTTGGCCGGCTACGCGGGGGACGTCTGGTATCCGCAGCCGGCTCCCGCCGACCACCCGTGGCGGACGATGCCGCACCACGGGATGACCCCGCACATCTCGGGTTCCTCGCTCTCCGCGCAGACCCGCTACGCGGCGGGCACCCGGGAGATCCTGGAGTCCTGGCTGGACGGCACGCCGATCCGCGACGAGTACCTGATCGTCGACGGGGGCGCGCTGGCGGGCACGGGAGCCCACTCGTACTCGACGACCACGACCGCGACGACGTCCTGAACCGGACCTCCCGAGCCTGAGGCCGGGCCGGACGTGGTCCCGGGTCAGGCCCGGTCGATGTGCACGTTGGTCGACTTGACCCGGGCCGTGGCCTCCATACCGACCTCCAGGCCCAGTTCCTCGACGGCCTCGCGCGTGAGCAGGGAGACCAGCCGGTGCGGTCCCGCCTGGATCTCCACCTGGGCCGCGACGTCGCCGAGCTTGACGGCGGTGACGATGCCGGGGAAGGCGTTGCGCACGGAGGTGGAGGAGGGGACGCCGTCCTCACCGCCGGTGCCGGCCAGTTCCACCGAGAACGCGGCGAGGTCGCGGCCGTCGATGAGCCGCCGGCCGCCCTCGTCGCGATGTGTGGTCACCCGCCCGGCATCGGCCCAGCGCCGGGCGGTGTCGGGACTCACCCCGAGAAGCCGGGCTGCCTGGCCGATGGTGTAGGACTGCATACGCGCGACCATAGGCAGGTGGTCCACGCCCCTGCAAGCCGGGCCCGGGAAGGCCCCACGCCCCGTTCGAACAGGTCGGAGGCGGGTCAGAGAGGCGAGGACTCCTCCGCGTACCGCACCGTGATGTGCCGCGCCCAGAACGGGCCGAAGGCCTTGCGCAGGACCGGTTCGGCCGCCGCCGGGTCGTCGACGCCGAAGTACACGAACCCCCGGGGGTCCGGCGCCACCTCACGCAGCTCGAACCGGCCGTCCCAGCGGCCCATGTCGTCACCGACCCGCTCGACCAGCGCGGCGAGCCGGACCCCGCTGACGTCCGTGGCGTGCAGGCGCACCCGGACGCCCTTCTCCGCGTGGGAGCAGATGTCCGCGTCGAACGTCCGGGAGGGGATGCGGTACACGTGCGCGGTCCGCCGGCCCTGGTCGACCGACGAGCCCGTGAAGACGTTCCGGAAGCGGCCGGCGCCGCGCTTGTCGACGTAGGCGAGCACCCGGTCCACGGCGGGTCCCGTTCCCGGCAGGCTGCCCGCAGGGCGGGTGCCGACACACTCCGTCGTGCGCCCCGATGCGAGGGCCGGGCCGGCATCCGACGCCCCGGCCGCCGTCGCACCCTGGACCGCCGCCCCCGGGATCGCCACGAGTGCCACGGCACTCGCCGCCACGACGCCCACCGTTCCCCTGATCCTGCTTCGCCCGCCCATCCGGTCCTCCCCGTCCACCCGCCGTCCGGTCGCGGCGATGCGCGCGACCGGTACGGGGACGCACGGGAGGGCCGTCCGGTTCACTTCAGCGCGCGGGGTTCCCCAGGGCCGCGTAGGCGGGCAGGAAGAGCGCGTCGACGCGCGGGCCGGGTGCTCGATCCGGGCACGCTGGTGGCGGCCCGGCCCGGCCTGTACCGAGGCCGCGGGTCCCCGGCGACGTGGACCCGCCGGGCGGCGGGCGACGCGTCGAAGGAACCGAGGGGAGGGTGCAGTTGACGGCGGGCACGGTGGCGACGCCCACGAAGTCGCCGTGTTCCCGGCGCGGTTGGCCGGCCCGCTGCCGCGGTCCAGCAGCGAGGGCGCCGTCCTCGTCGAGCGATCCGTCCGGAGCACCGGGCAGGCGCCGTGGGCGAGGCGGCCGTCCTCCTCGTCCCGGACGGGGCGGCGCTCACCGTCACCGTCGGCGCCGCCGGCCCATGACGCGGCGATCATGGCTTGGTAGCCTCCGTCTCCCGCTGATTGAACGTTCATGCGTTCGGGCGGTTCCGCAGCGCGCAGCGAGAAGGTGTGAATGAACCCTGGCAGACGAACCGGCGTCGTGGCAGCGATCGTGGGGGCCGTGGCGCTCTCCGCGCTGACCGTTCCGGAGGCACAGGCCGCGACGACCGGCATCACCGTGTCGAACGTGGTCGTCAACAAGGGCCTGCCGATCGTGGTCGGCACGTCGGACGAGAAGGAACCTCCGGTCTCCTTCAGCGTCACCCTGCCGTCCGGCTACTCGACGGACGACCCGTTCGCCTGGGAGGCCGAGCCGTATCTCTACCACGGCACCAGCGCGGCGGCGGGTGCCGACGCGGGCGGCCTCTCCATGGGCGGCTACACCTGTTTCGAGGAGAGCGCGCGGAAGGAGACGTGCAAGGGCGAGCTGTACATCGACCCGCGCTACGACCTCGACTCCAACGGTGACGCCACGACCTGGAAGATCGGTCTGGCGCTGCGCCTGTTCAAGTCCAGCGGTTCGCTGAAGGCCGAGGAGTACAGGACGGCCCCGGGCAGCGTCTCCGTCCGGCGCTGGGCGAAGGCCACCGTGAACGCCTCCCCGGAGCCGGTGGCCAAGGGCAAGACGATCACGGTCACGGGCAGCCTGACCCGGGCCGACTGGGTGAAGCACCGGTACGCGGGCTACGCCGGGCAGTCGGCGAAGCTCCAGTTCCGTAAGAAGGGTGGCTCCACGTACTCCACCGTGAAGTCGGTGAAGTCCGGATCCACCGGAGCGCTGAAGACCACCGTCACGGCGAACGCCGACGGCTACTGGCGCTGGAGCTTCGGCGGCACCTCGACGACGGGCACGGCCACGTCCACGAGCGACTTCGTCGACGTGACCTGACGTTCCTCCGGCGGGCCGGTCCCGGATCTCCGGGGCCGGCCCGTCCCCGTTCCTCCCCGCGCCCACTCGGTCCGGTCGCTCACCAGCCGGTCAGCAGCAGGTGGTTGAGAAGCAGGGCCAGGGCCGCCTGGGCGATCAGCCAGGCGCGGGGGCGGGGGAGGAACGCGGCCGCCGGGAGCATCCACAGGACGAACGGCAGCCAGATGCGTTCCGTCTCCGCCTTGCTCATACCGGAGAGGTCGGCGGCGAGCAGCGCGATCAGCGCGGCGACGACGAGGACGGCGAGCCGGGGAGCGGCCGAGCCCGTGCCGGTGCCGTCGGTGGTGCCGGGCCGGTGCGCGGGGGCGGGCAGCGGGGCGGGGGGCGCCGGAGTCCGGAAGGCCGCCACGGCCAGCCGTACGGTCGTCACTCCCGCCCGGCGCAGGCCCGCGACCGTCGCCGGGCCCGCGATCAGCACCGTGCAGGCGAGGTTCGCCCAGACCCAGTAGCCGTACGGCCGGACGCCGCCCGCTCCTTCGTAGTAGCGGGTGACCAACAGGTGATACGCCTCCCACCAGTTGAAGCCGAGCAGTGTGAACACCAGGGGCACGACGGTGAGTCCGGCCAGCACGAAGGGGAGCGGACGGAGCCGGGACCGCGTGCCGAGCAGCACCGCCGCGCCCGCGATCACCGCGAACAGGGTCAACCCGTACGAGAGATAAGCGGTGAGGCCGAGGAGGAGCCCGGCGGCGAGGCCGGCCGTCCGGGGCCGGTGCCCCGTGACCGCGAGGGCGAGCAGCGCGACGGACCAGGCGGCGACCGCGGCGAAGTAGCCGTCCGCGGAGGTGCCCATCCAGACGGCCGCCGGGGCGAGGACGAGGAAGGGCGCGGCCCGCCGGGCGAGTGCCTCGCCCGCCAGCACACGGACGGTGACCAGGACCGCCGTCGCCGCCGTCGCGCCGACGGTCACGCACCAGACGCCCGCCCAGGCCCCGCCGCCCAGACCGATCCGGTCGAGATACACGAACGTGAGCGTGGCGGCCGGCGGGTGCCCGGCGATGTGCGCGGGCCAGTGGCCGGGGGAGTGGATCAGGATGTGATGGGTGAAGTCCCGCAGGGCGGCCGGGATGTCGTGGAAGCGGTTCACCGGGGAGATGACCTGGAGGTACTCGTACCGTGCGGTGAGACGCCCGGCCACACCCCGCTGCCAGCCGTCGATCAGCGCGAGGGAGAACGTCCACGCCGTCCCCGTGCCCCACGCGGCGGGCAGCAGCCACCGCCAGGGCAGCCGTGCGGCGAGGGACGGTCCGTACGCGACGACCGCCACGGCCAGGGCGACCGCGGCCGCCGTGCCGGGTCCGACATGGGGGCCCCAACGCCCGTACAGCGGCGCCGCGCTGACGAACAGGGTGCCGTCGCTGTGCTCGATGGCGTACCCGACCACCGCCGCCGTGGCGACGAGCAGCGCGGCGGCGACGGCGACCGCCAGATCGCGGCGGACCGCCCGCGGCCGGTCGCCGAGGAGCGCGCCGGAGAGTTCACCGGAGCGGGCCCGCGCCCGGAACCGGGAACCGGCCCCGGTCAGGAACCGCGCCACACCCCGGGAACCGGCCGGAGCCGGGGCCGGTGAGGGGCTCGTCGCGGAGTCCGAGGAGGGAGCCGCGGTGGAGGTCCCGGACGGCGGCGGTGCCGGGGAGGGGACCGGGGACGGGGCGCGGGAGGCGCCTCCGGGGCGGTCGTCGAGCAGATCGCGGGGGAGGTCGCCGGGGATGTCGCGGGGAAGATCGCGGTTCACCCTCGCACGCTAGGCCGGACAGCCCCCGACAGAGCCGTGACAGGGGTGGACGTCAGAGTTTCGTCATGGTTTGAGAACCCGTTCGGGGGGTCGCCGCGGCCTACGGTCGGGGCATGCCACGGTCCCCCTCCTCACCCGCGTTCTGGCGCAGCCCGCTGCGCGGTCCCTGGTTCACCTCCGTGCTCGGCGTGGTGCTGCTCGTCGGTATCACGGTGATGTTCGTGACCGGGCTGCTGTCGTACGCCGCGTACAACCCGAACCTCTCGGCGGTGAACGACAAGACCCCCGACAAGGGGCTCCTCGGGTTCTACCTGTTCTCCTGGCCGACGCATCCGGTCTGGCTCTACCGCCTCACGCAGGGCGTGCACGTCACGCTCGGCATCACGCTGATCCCGGTGCTGCTGGCGAAGCTGTGGTCGGTCGTCCCGAAGCTGTTCGCGCTGCCGCCGGCCCGCTCGCTCGCGCACGCCCTGGAACGGCTGTCGCTGCTGCTGCTGGTCGGCGGCGCCCTCTTCGAGTTCACCACCGGCGTGCTCAACATCCAGCTCGACTACATCTTCCCGGGCTCCTTCTACACGCTGCACTTCTACGGCGCCTGGGTCTTCATCGCGGCCTTCGTGACCCACGCGGTCCTGCGCGTACCGATGGCCCTGCGCAACCTGCGCGAGATGCGCCGCCCTGGCGGGTGGCCCGACCGGGCGGGTGAACCGCCCGGCGGGGCGGAAGCGGAACGGTCCGAGGGTGCGGACACGGGCCCGTCCGCGGGCGCGGACCTGTCCGAGGGTCCGGGCGCAGGACGAACCGAGGGTCCGAGCGCAGGACCGACCGAGGGTGCGGGCACAAGACTGTCCGAGGGGGCCGGCGCGGCGCCGGGCCCGTCCGGCACGAGGACCGACGGCCGGGGCGTGGCGTGCGACCGGCCGACTTCGTCTTCCGACGACCCGGGTTCGGCCTCCGACCGGCCGGGTTCGGCGGCAGGCGGACCGGGGGCGGCGACCGACGGCTCGGACTCGGACTCGGCACCCGATGGTGCGGGTTCGGTGGCTGGGCGGCCGAGTACCTCGGCCGCCGGACCGGCACCTGGTGGGCCGGGCGCTGCGCCCGACGGGTCCGGTCCTGTGGCCGACGACGCCGGCCGGGTGCCGGACGGGGAGGGCGCTGTGTCCGGTGGCGCCGGCCGTGTGGGCGGACCCGAGGCGTCCTGGGGGCCTGCGCGGGGGGCGCAGGGGCGGCACGGTGGCCGGGACCGCGTGCCGGGGCGGTCGGTTCCGGCTCCGGGAGCGAGTGAACCGGCCCGGCCCGAGGACGAGTTGATCTCCCCCGACCCGCTGCCGCCCACGGTCTCGCGCCGCGGTGCCATCGCGTTCGTCGGCGGCGGGTCCCTGCTCCTGGCCGCCACCACGGTGGGTCACAGCTTCGACGCGCCGGTGCGCGAGACCGCGCTGCTCGCCCCGCACGGCGGCCCCGAACCGGGCTCCGGACCCGGCGCCTTCCAGATCAACAAGACGGCCGCGTCGCGGGGCATCGACCCGAAGGAGACCGGGGCGGGGGTTTGGCGCCTGGTCGTCGTCGGCAACGGACGGACGGTCCGGCTGAGCCGCGCCCAGCTCCAGGAACTCCCCCTGCACGGTTCGTCGCTGCCCATCGCCTGCGTCGAGGGCTGGTCGACGTCCGACCAGGCGTGGCGGGGCGTACGACTGCGGGACCTCGCGGAGCTCGTCGGCTACGAGACCGACGCGGCCCCGGACGTCGTCGTGGAGTCGCTCCAGCGCGCCGGGGCGTTCCGCGTGGCGGCCCTGCGCTACAACCAGGTCCGCGATCCGCTCTCCCTGCTCGCCCTGTCCGTCAACGGCGCGGACCTGACCCCGGACCACGGCTACCCCGCGCGGATCATCGTCCCGGCCGCGCCGGGTGTGCTGAACACCAAATGGGTCTCCCGGATGACGTTCGGGGCCCTGTGATGACGCGACGGAGGCCTGACGTGGGAGAAGAGACCGGGGCGCGCCGCCGGCCCCCGATGCGGCGCCGCCTCGGCGCGTTGCGACGGCACGCGGCGACGCGGTGGGGCCGGATCGGGGCGGGGCTGCCGCAGAGGCGCCCGGTCTCCGCCCGGGACCTGATCGGCAGCCCCTTCCAACTCCTGATGCTGGCGTGCACGTTCGCGCTCGCCGCCTACGCGGCGGTACGGCTGCTCCAGGGCGACTGGTTCCGGGTGGCGCTCTGGTTCGTCGGCGCGGCCGTCCTGCACGACCTGGTCTTCGTGCCGTTGTACGCGGGCGCGGACCGGGTCGTGTCGGAGACGCTGAAGGCGACGGGCCACCGGAACCTGACGATGTACGTCCGTGTTCCGGCGGCCTTCTCCGGGCTCCTGCTGCTGATCTGGTACCCGCTCGTCAGCGGCCAGGTGGCCGACCACTACCGGTCGGCCACCGCCCTGCCCGGCGACAGCTTCCTGGCCCACTGGCTGCTGATCACGGCGGCGCTGTTCGCGGGGTCCGCGCTGCTGCTCGTCCTGCGGTCCCTGCGGCCGTCGCGTCCGGGACCGTTGCGCAGGGCCACGAAGGAGCGGCCGCCGGCCTCCCACTGAGCGTCCGTGCGCCAGCCGGCCCGGACCGCGTGGCGCAGCAGGGCCGGGGTGCCGACCCGGGCCCAGGGGAAGGCGGCCCGGTCGGCGGACGGGTCGCCGTCCCGTGCGTCGGCGCCCTCGTCGGACGCGTCGTTCACGGCGTCGCCGGGGTGCGCGGCGCTGACGATCCGGACGTCGACGCGTTCGTCGACGTCCGCGCCCGCCACCGTCTCGGCGATCAGCAGCCCGCCGGGGGCGAGCAGTTGGGCCGTGCGGCTCAGGAGGGCGGCCGGGTCGCCGCCGATGCCGATGTTGCCGTCGACGAGCAGGGCGGTGCCCCAGCGTCCCTCGCCGGGAAGTGGCTCGAAGACCGACCGGCGCAGGGCCTGGCCGCCGAGCCGCACGGTACGGGCGACGGCGGCCTCGCTGACGTCGATGCCGAGCGCGGGCCGTCCGAGGGCGGCGAGTTCCGCGACGAGCCGGCCCGGCCCGCACCCCACGTCGAGCACCGTGCCCTCGCAGTGGGCCAGCACCTGGAGGTCCACGGCGTCGGCGCGGGCGCACCAGCGCTCCACCTCCAGCGGGAGAAGCCATCCGTCGGTACGGCGCAGGAACAGCGGCCCTCGTTCGGCGCCGAGCGCGTCCGCATAGGGATCGGCAGCCCAGGACCGCCCACCGCACCCGGCACCTTCACCGCCGACACCTGCTCCCCCGACCCGGGCGCCGGACCGGGGCCGGACGTGGCCCGCGGCCCGACCTCCACCGCCGGCCCTGGCTTCCACCCCGGCGGGGTGTCCCGAGTCCGACGTGACGTCCCTCCGGGACGGGAGCACGGTCTCCGACCGGGAGTCCGTGCCGGTCCGGCACTCCGCTCCGGTCCGGGTTCCCGGCTCCGACCCCGCCTCCCTGCCGGCCGGGAGCACCGTCCCTGGCCGGGAGCCTGTGGCGGTCCGGCACTCCGCTCCGGCCGGGGAGTCCGTGCCGGTCCGGGTTCCCGGGTCCGACCCCGCTTCCCTGCCTGCCGGGAGCACCGTCCCCGGCCGGGAGTCCGCCGCGGACCCGGCGCCTGTCCAGGGCAGGACCTCTGCGTCCGCCCGGGTTTCGGTCCCGGACCCGGCTTGCGTTCTCCGGGACGGGAGCGCCGACGCCGGACGGGATCCCGTTCCGGTCCGGCACTCCGCTCCGGCCGGGGAGTCCGTGCCGGTTTGGCACTCCGCTCCGGCTCGGGTTCCCGGCTCCGACCCCGCTTCCCTGCCTGCCGGGAGCACCGTCCCCGGCCGGGAGTCCGCCGCGGACCCGGCGCCCGGCCGGGGCAGGACCTCTGTGGCTGACCCGGATTCCGCACCGGGCCGGGTCTCGGCTGCCAGACCTGCGTCCGTCCCCGGCGTGGTGCTCTCCGGGGCCGGTCGGGGCCTTCGGGGGCCCGTCACGCCGGGCGGGGTGGTCCCGCGGGTGGCGCTCATCGGGCGGTACCCCGTCCGGCGGTCGCCCGCGCCGCGTCCTGGCCCGCGGCGGCCTTCGCCGGGACCGGAACCGGACCCGAGAGCGGAGATGGTGCGGGGGACGGCAGGGAAGTGGCCACCGGGCCTCGCAGGCGCGTCAGTTCCGTGGCGAAGGACCCGCCCGGAGCCGCCGCTGCCGCCGCCGTCGCGTCGGGTGCCGTGTCGACGTCGCGCAGCCGGGGCAGATCCCGGACCCGCAGCCCCGCCTCGACGAGCCGCGCCCGCTGCACGGCACCCGTGGTGTGCGTCGACATCGGTACGCCCCGCAGGAGGGCCGGATCGGGTTCGGCCAGCCCCAGCGCCCAGAAGCCGCCGTCCTCGGCCGGCCCGAAATAGGCGTCGCAGTCGGCGAAGTCGACCGTGAGGAGCTCGGGCGTCACCTGCGGGGTGTCCATGCCGACGAGCAGCGCGGGCCCGTCGCAGCCCGCGAACGCCGCCGCCAGCCGTTCGTCCAGCGTGCCCGCGCACTGACGTACGACGTCGAAGCCGTCCGGCAGCCAGGCGCCGGGCGTTCCGTCCAGGACCAGCACCCGGCGCCGTGCGGGCGTCGCCGCTACCGCGTGCAGGGTGTCGACGAGGGCCGCCTCGGCGAGCGCCGCCGCCTCCTCGGGGGTGAACGGCGGCGTGAGCCGGGTCTTCACCCGACCGGGCAGCGGTTCCTTGGCGATGACGAGCAGGGTGACGCCCTCAGGACCCTGGGGGCTCTCGGGACACGCAGGGTCCACGCGACCTGCGGGGCTTGCGGGGCTCACTGGACGGATCCTCCTCGGGACGATGCGGGCGCCGGCGCGGACACACGGACCGGCGCCGGTGGGGGAGCGGTGGCCGAGGCGGGCACCGGAGTCCGGCCCACGGCCTCGGCGCCGAGCGCGGCCTGGGAGGGCACGCCGACGGCGGACCGGGCGGCCGCCGCGCCGGAGACGGACGCCGGCGGCTCGGCCAGCACCTGGCTCATGTCCCGGACCGCCTGCCAGGTGCCGCGCCAGGTCCCGGTGACCTTGGAGACACCGGTGCGCGGCAGGTACGGCACGTCGTGCTCGGTGACGCGCCAGCCGGCGTCGGCGGCGCGGACGACCATCTGGAGCGGATAGCCGCTGCGCCGGTCGGTGAGCCCCAGCCCGAGCAGCGCCTCACGGCGGGCGGCACGCAACGGCCCGAGGTCGTGCAGACGCAGGCCGGTCCGGCGCCGGAGCATCCGGGCCAGCGCGATGTTGCCCGCGCGGGCGTGCGGCGGCCAGGCACCGCGTTCCTGCGGCCGGCGCCTGCCGAGCACGAGGTCGGCGTCGCCCGCCAGCACCTCGGCGACGAACGGCCGGAGCAGGGCCGGGTCGAGGGAGCCGTCGCAGTCGCAGAAGCAGACGATGTCCGCCGTGGCCGCGGTCAGTCCGGCGTGGCAGGCGGCGCCGAACCCGCGGCGCTCCTCCCGTACGACGGTCGCGCCGAGTTCACGGGCCAGTTCGGCGGAGCCGTCCGTGGAGCCGTTGTCCACGACGAGCGCCCGCCAGCCGGGCGGAATGCGGGACAGGACCCAGGGCAGGGCTCCGGCCTCGTCGAGGCAGGGCAGCACCACGTCGACGTCCGGGTTCGGTACGGGAAAGGTCGTCACGGCCTCACCCTACGAACGCGAAAGGGATATAACGGACTTCGGGACCTTACGAAACTCGGACGTCGGCGGTGGGAAGCCGCGCCGCGCCCGCCCGGGTGGGACGCTGAAGGCATGCATCAACCGCACGAATCCCCAGGTACCGGCGCCGACGAGGGCCCGCGTCCCGGCGCGGCCGCCGATGCCCGGGCGGGGGCGCGTGCCGCCGCGAGGAAGGAGCCCGCTCCCGGCGTGGCGGCCACCCGCGTCCTCGTCGTGGACGACGATCCGACCGTGGCCGAGGTGGTCTCCGGGTACCTCGACCGGGCCGGCCACCTCGTGGACCGGGCCGCGGACGGTCCCACCGCGCTCGCCCGGGCCGCGGCACACCGCCCCGACCTGGTGGTCCTCGACCTGATGCTGCCGGGCATGGACGGCCTGGAGGTGTGCCGACGGCTGCGCGCGCAAGGTCCCGTGCCGGTCATCATGCTCACCGCGCGCGGCGACGAGGACGACCGGATCCTCGGCCTCGAGGTCGGCGCCGACGACTACGTCACCAAGCCGTTCAGCCCCCGGGAACTCGTCCTGCGCGTCGAGTCGGTGCTGCGCAGGGCCCGCCCCGCCCCGGCCGCGCGCCCCCTGGACGCCGCCGGGCTCACCGTCGACCCGTCGTCCCGCCGCGCCGCCAAGAACGGCGTCGAACTCGCGCTGACCCTGCGGGAGTTCGACCTCCTCGCCTTCTTCCTCCGGCACCCCGGACGGGCGTACGCGCGGGAGGACCTGATGCGGGAGGTGTGGGGGTGGGACTTCGGCGACCTGTCGACGGTCACCGTCCATGTGCGCCGGCTGCGCGGCAAGGTCGAGGACGATCCCGCGCACCCCCGCCTGATCCAGACGGTGTGGGGCGTCGGCTACCGCTTCGCCGACCCCGAGGGCCCCGCCCCCGCTCACGCCGACCACATGGACCCGACCGACCGGACCGACCGGACCGACCGGACCACCCCGTCCCACCCGGACGACTCCCCCGCCGCCCGCCAGGAAGAGGCCCGCCCGTGAACGCGATAGTGGCCATGGCTCTGTACGCCTTTCTGGGCGCCGCCGCGGCGGGCCTCGGCGGGGCGGGTGTCCTGTGGCTGATCAGGCGCCGCTCGCTGACCGCCTCGCTCACGGTCGTGGCCGCGGTGGCCGTCTGCGCGATGCTGGCGGGCACGCTGGTGGTCGCGTGGGCGATGTTCCTGTCCTCGCACGACCTGTACGTGGTCACCACGGTCGTCGCCATGGCCGCCGTGGTCTCCCTCGCCACCGCGCTGCTGCTCGGCCGGTGGGTGGTGGCCCGCAGCAGGGCGCTGACGCTGGCCGCGCGTTCCTTCGGCGACGGCGGCGACTTCGCCGCCCCGACCGGCCCCGCGACGGCGGAACTGTCGGCGCTCAGCCGGGAGTTGGCCGCCACCAGCCGCAAACTGTCGGAGTCCCGTGACCGCGAGCGCGCTCTGGAGACCTCGCGGCGTGAACTCGTCGCCTGGATCTCGCACGACCTGCGCACCCCGCTCGCCGGACTGCGCGCCATGTCCGAGGCGCTGGAGGACGGGGTCGCGGCCGACCCGGACCGCTATCTGCGCCAGATCCGCACGGAGGTCGAGCGCCTCAACGACATGGTCGGCGACCTCTTCGAACTGTCCCGCATCCACGCGGGCGCCCTCGCCCTGTCCCCCTCCCGCGTCTCCGTCTACGACCTCGTCGGTGACGCCCTCGCGGGGGCGGACCCGCTGGCCCGCGAGCACGGGGTGCGTCTGGTCGGCGACCGCATCGAGCAGGTGCCGGTCGAGGTGGACGGCAAGGAGATGAGCCGGGTGCTCGGCAACCTGCTGGTCAACGCGATCCGCCGCACACCCGCCGACGGCACCGTCGCGGTCACCGCCGAACGGTCCGCCGTGGGCGTCGTCCTGTCCGTCACCGACGGCTGCGGCGGCATCCCGGAGGAGGACCTGCCGCGGGTCTTCGACACCGGCTGGCGCGGCACCCACGCCCGCACACCACCCGCCGGGGCGGGCCTCGGCCTCGCCATCGTCCGCGGCATCGTCGAGGCGCACAGTGGCCGGGCGGCCGTCCGCAACGTCCCCGGCGGCTGCCGCTTCGAGGTGACCCTGCCCATGCCGGCGGGCGTCTGAGGACACCGGCCATCGGGCTCACCGGGCCGGGACCTCACGGCGTCCCGGCCCCCCCGCTGCTCCGTACCCCCTACTCCCCTGCTCCGCCTACTCCCCCTGCAACCTCGCTCCCGCGAACTCCCGCATTCCCTCGGTGAATCCGATCTCCGCCTTCCAGCCGAGTTCGGCACGCAGGCGGGCCGAGTCGGCGGTGATGTGGCGGACGTCGCCGAGGCGGTACTCGCCGGTCACGAGCGGGTCGGGGCCCCCGTACGCGGCGGCCAGCGCGTGTGCCATCTCGCCGACGGTACGGGGGTCGCCGCTGCCGGTGTTGTAGACGGCCAGCGCGCCGGACGGTGAACTCGCCTCCAGCGCGGCCACGTTGGCGGCGGCCACATCGCCCACGTGGACGAAGTCCCGGCGCTGGCCACCGTCCTCGAAGACACGCGGGGCCTCACCGCGGGCGAGCGCGGAGCGGAAGAAGGAGGCGACACCGGCGTACGGGGTGTCCCGGGGCATCCCGGGGCCGTAGACGTTGTGATAGCGCAGCGACACGGCGGAACCGTCCGTCGAACGGGCCCACGCCGCCGCGAGATGTTCCTGCGCCAGTTTGGTCGTCGCGTACACGTTGCGCGGGTCGACGGGCGCGTCCTCCTCCACCAGACCCGGCGTCAACTCCTCGCCGCAGCGCGGGCACCGCGGCTCGAACCGCCCGGCGTTCAGATCGGCGACGGCCCGCGGCCCCGGGCGCACCACGCCGTGCCACTCGCACGCGTAGCGCCCCTCCCCGTACACGACCATCGACCCGGCGAGCACCAGCCGCCGTACCCCCGCGTCCGCCATCGCGGCGAGCAGCACGGCCGTGCCGAGGTCGTTGCGCGACACGTACTCGACCGCGTCGCCGAACCCCACGCCGAGGCCCACCATCGCGGCCTGGTGGCAGACCGCGTCGACGCCGGCGAGCGCGCCCGCGACCGCCTCGGCGTCCCGTACGTCCTGTCCGCCCCGCAGGTCGAACACGACGGGTTCGTGCCCACGCGCCCGCAGCGCCTCGACGACATGACTTCCGATGAACCCGGCCCCGCCGGTTACCAGTACACGCATGCCCCGAACGCTAGGACCGGCACCCCGTTCCACGGCGGCACCGCGCCCGACACGTCATGGCTCCGTAAGACCTCGCGGGGCCGCCGGCCTCACATGCGCAGCAGCCGCTGGGTGATCTCCCGGTACTCCCGCAGCGCCTGGCGGAGTTCGTCGCCCTGGGTCTCCGGGTCGCGGTCCTGCCAGCCCTCGTGGAGAGCGGCACGCCGTTCGGTGAGGGCGCTCATGACGTGGGCGGCCGCTTCGTCGAACGCGGTCTCGGCCTCTCCGAGCGCCTCGCGCGGGTTGTGCGCGAAGGTGTTGAGGGCGTGGTTGAGCCGCTGGGTGAGTTCGCCCCGCTCGTCCGGCCCGAGCAGGGGCTCCGGGCCTGCCGTGCGACGCCCGGAGGACCCGGGCTGCCGGTCCGGGGGCTGCTGGGCGCGTGTCTGGTCGTACATCATCGTGGGCCACTTCCTGTACGTCGTACCGGCCGGGCGCGCGAGCGCGATCGGTCGGTACGGTCGAGGACCCCGCCCGCGTGGGCTGCCGTCGCGACGACGATCACCTCGGTGATCACTTCGCGGGCCGCTGTGCCGGCCACGTCGGTGACCACGGCTGCCACGGTCGTCGGAGAGGCGTGGGCCGGCTGTGCACCGGGCTGTCAGTCAACGCCGGGTGCCTGCCCGTGTCAACGCGGTCTCCGCCCTCGGACGGGAGTTCGGCAACGGGCGGCGCCGGATCAGTCCGAGGGCGCGGCCGCGCGCCGGTACTCGGCGTTGATGCGCTGGGCCTCCTCCAGCTGATCCTCGAGGATGACGATGCGGCACGCGGCCTCGATCGGCGTCCCCTTGTCGACGAGTTCGCGCGCACGGGCGGCGATCCGCAGCTGGTAGCGGGAGTAGCGCCGGTGGCCGCCCTCCGAGCGCAGCGGGGTGATCAGGCGAGCCTCGCCGATCGCCCGCAGGAAGCCCGCCGTGGTGCCGAGCATCTCGGCTGCCCTGCCCATCGTGTACGCGGGATAGTCGTCGTCGTCGAGACGACCGGTGAGTGGAGTGTCCGCTGTCATTTCACCTCGTTGTGGCGCGCGTCGAGGGGCCCCGATGCCGTACGGCACCAGGGCCCCGAAGGAAATTGAACACCATCTGCCGGCTCTACTGCGGAGCCGACCGTCTGTTTCCGCTCCCGGGCCCGGGCGTCGGGCGGGTGAGCGGGGATCGCGATTGCGTGACCGGGGACCACCTTCCAATCCTGGTCTTGCGGTACCCGCGCCCGAATACCTCTCGGACGGGGCGATCCTGATGGCGTCTGCTTCCTCAGTCCTTCCTCTGGAGGGATCTCGAGTCGGACCTGCCCGGAACTTCGGCGGTCCGCGATGTCTACAAGAGAAACCTTAATCATGTGACCGCGCGATGTCTACCGTGACGACGATAGATTTTGGTTCGCTCGTGTCGCAGGAATACTGGGGTGCGTGGGGGCCGGAGCGCCGGGCGGGGCTGCTGAATAGAATCGGCTCCCATGTCGAACCCTGACGAGCTCCTCGTTGACATCTCCGCCATGGTGGAGTCCGGGCACAGCACGCAGATGTCGTTGACGGTGGTCGTCGGCGGCGCCGTCATCACCGGCAGGCTGGCCCCCGAAACGGTGTGGCGGGAGCGGGTGTCGGAGGTCCTGAGGGACTCGGACCGCCTCGGCCCGTTCTCCGACATCTTCGGCACCGGCCGGGCGGCGGCCCGCTCGGAGAACGCCCCGGCACCCACCCATCTGCACTTCCACCTCGCCCGCATCCTCCAGGGCAGCGTCGGGATCCCCGAGACCGGCGGCATGTACCGCGTCGCGATCAAGGACGTGGGGGCCTGGACGGTGGGTGACTTCAGCTACTCCGACCACTGAGCCTGCCCGACAGCGACCGTGAGGGCGTACGGACGCCGCACTCCGGCCCACGGGCCGGAACGTCATGAGGGCCCCGCCGACGGGTGTCGGCGGGGCCCTCATGGCTGTGGCCTGCTCCGGTGGTCCGGACCCTGCGGGTCCGTCCCGGTGGCGTGGGGCGTCCTCAGGGCTCGAGCGGCGCGGGGCTCCCGAGCATCGCGGACGCGTTCTGCAGCGGGCTGAGCGCGCGCGGCGCGGGGGCCACCTCGGGCGTGCGGCAGGTGAAGCCGAGGCGGGCCATGGCGCGGGTGACCTCCCCGCTGGTGAAGTCGCGGCGGTCCTGGCGGGTGATGACCTCACCCACCTGCTTGACCGGGTAGTGGCAGCGGCCGATGATCACGGATTCCCCCGTGATGGGTTCGGGCTTGACGCCCTTCATCGAGTCCAGCACACCGCTCTTGGTGAGATCGAACGGGAAGCGGGCGATGACACAGCGCATGGTGCCTCACAGGTGACGAGAGGAAGCGGGGGACGGAGAGGAGCGGGGAGAAAGCAACGGGGAGTGCGGCCGGGCGTGTCGCCCAGCGTACGGGCGCCGCGGGGGCGGCAGGCCCGGACGCTCAGCCGGACAGGGCGAGGACGCCCGCCGAACGGTGGCGGGCGAGGACGTCCCGGAGGCGGACGCGGTCGGTGTAGGCGGAACCGGCGCGGACGACGGCGAGCTGCGCCGCGGTGACCGAGCCCGTGCACTGGTCGTCCTCGTCGCAGACGAGCAGGTACGCGACTCCGGCGCCCGCCATGACGGACAGCGCCACCTCGACGGTCATGTCGGCCCCCACTCGCGGCCCGGAGAGGTCCTCCCGGTCGACGAGACCCACGGGGACGGCCCCGGCGGAACGCGTCCGCGCCGGCTGACCCTGCTGCCTCGGCGGAAGCTGAATGATCGTCAAAGGTGCCTCCTGCGGCGTTGTTGCGGAGAGGACGTACGGGTCGGAGCCGGAGTCGACCGTGCGCCGCACCGGGGTCCGGCCCGCGCCGCTCACCCCGGAGGGGGAACGGCGGGACCGGACGTCCGACGTGCGACGCGCGATGTGTCCGGGTCCGGACTAGCGCTCGGCCGTGGGGCGCGCGGCGGCCTCGGCGGTACGCCGCCCGCCCGCCTCGGACGTGCGGTGCGCGCCCGTACCGGTGGAGCGGCCACCGCCCTGACCGGAGCGGCCACGCCGGCCGCGGGAGGAGCCGGAGGACCCGCGCCGGGGCCGGTCCGACACCGGCGCGCGGATGACGACCGGCACACCCGAAGGCGCCTGGGCGCCCGTGATGCGGGTCAGCTCGGCCTCTCCGGAACGCACTTGACTGGTCTGCGGGGTGATCCCGGCGGCCGCCATCAGCCGGGTCATGTCGCGTCGCTGGTTCGGGGTCACCAGCGTCACGACACTGCCCGACTCACCGGCACGGGCCGTACGGCCGCCACGGTGCAGGTAGTCCTTGGGGTCGCTCGGCGGGTCGACGTTCACCACGAGGTCGAGCTGGTCGACGTGGATGCCGCGCGCCGCGACGTTGGTCGCCACCAGGACCGTCACGTGCCCGGTCTTGAACTGGGCCAGGGTCCGCGTGCGCTGCGGCTGCGACTTGCCGCCGTGCAGGGCCGCGGCCCGCACACCGCTGTTCAGCAGGTGCTCGGTCAGCCGGTCCACCGCGTGCTTGGTGTCCAGGAACATGAGCACCCGGCCGTCCCGCGCCGCGATCTCGGTGGTCGTACGGTTCTTGTCCGCGCCCTGCACGTGCAGGACGTGGTGCTCCATCGTGGTGACGGCACCCGCGGACGGGTCGACCGAGTGCACGACCGGGTCGCTCAGGTAGCGGCGGACCAGCAGGTCCACGTTGCGGTCGAGGGTGGCGGAGAAGAGCATCCGCTGCCCGTCCGGACGCACCTGGTCGAGCAGCTCCGTCACCTGCGGCATGAAGCCCATGTCGGCCATCTGGTCGGCCTCGTCGAGGACGGTGATGGAGACGTCGCCGAGTCCGCAGTCGCCGCGCTCGATGAGGTCCTTGAGACGGCCCGGCGTGGCGACGACGACCTCCGCGCCGCCGCGCAGCGCGCCGGCCTGGCGGCCGATCGACATGCCGCCGACCACGGTGGCGAGCCGCAGCCGCAGGGAGCGGGCGTACGGGGTGAGCGCGTCGGTGACCTGCTGGGCCAGCTCGCGGGTCGGCACGAGGACCAGGGCCAGCGGCTGACGCGGCTCGGCGCGCCGGCCGGCGGTCCGGGTCAGCAGCGCGAGGCCGAAGGCCAGCGTCTTGCCGGAGCCGGTGCGGCCGCGGCCGAGTACGTCACGTCCCGCGAGGGAGTTCGGCAGGGTCGCGGCCTGGATCGGGAAGGGGACGCTGACGCCCTCGTGCCCGAGCGCGGCCAGCAGCGGCGCCGGCAGGGCGAGGTCGTCGAACGCCTCCACGGCCGGCAGGGCGGGCGTCACGGTCACGGGGAGGGCGAACTCGCCCTGCAGGGACGTCTGCTGGCGTCCGTAGCCCTTCGACCTGCTGGGGCCGCCGGAACGGCCCGAGGACGCGGACCCGAAGCGGCTGCCACCGCTCCTCTTGGGGCCGGCGCCCTCGGATCGGGAACGGGCGAAACGATCGTTCGTGCGCGTGCGGTTCATGCGGAACCTTCCTTGAACGGGCGCGTATCAAGGAATTCCCGCAGCGAATGTGCAGCGCTGAGAATCGCGAGAACGAGCCGAATGAAATACGACACCGAAAGGGATCGGACCGATATCGGTCCGGGGCGGTGAAGAATTCGAGCGGGACGCGGGGCCGGAAATCCGGCACTGTCCCGAAAGCGATGAGTCCGAAACGGCGGCGGTGCCGGGCGGAACCAGGGGTCGATGCAACCGTGGAGGAAACCGGTGGCGGAGCCGAGAAGCGAAGAGGGGGAGCCGGGGCGATGCCACCGGCGGAACCAGGATTTTCGCGGGCGGTCCCGAGGGGATTCATACCCGCGTTCGGGTTCGGCCACTCTCGTACGGCGGTCCGGGTGAGGTGTGCTCGGCGGCGGGGCGGTGGGCGACGCCTGTCGCGTCGGCCGGTGCCCGTCTCGTACCCGGGAAAGCGGCGAGCTGGGGCCCGCACCCCAAGGTGCGGGCCCCAGCTGCGCTGTGCGTCTGGGTGTCAGGCGGGAACGATGTTCTCCGCCGTCGGGCCCTTCTGGCCCTGCGCGATGTCGAAGGAGACCTTCTGGCCCTCCTGCAGCTCGCGGAAGCCCTGCGCGGCGATGTTCGAGTAGTGGGCGAAGACGTCGGCGCCGCCGCCGTCCTGCTCGATGAAGCCGAAGCCCTTTTCAGCGTTGAACCACTTCACGGTGCCAGTAGCCATGTCAATTCTCCTTCGGGACGGTGCTCGGAGTCCGCAGTGCGCGGATTCCGCGTCGCCGTGATGATTACCCCGCCGGAAAAAGACCGGAGACACAAAAGAACTCCACCACAGAAACAAGGGTGGAAGCTCACAAGTTTTTGGGAACCACAACTGCAACTGTTGTCGACAGTAGCACGAAGAGATCGCCGATGTGCGGTGCATAACGCCACACCCCGAGCGGATCAAGAAATACTGAGCGCGTCCGACGCCCATTTCTCATGTGGCGGTCACAGATATTGACTCGCCCGGGTCGCAGCGTTCCTTCGTTCTTTCCCAGCCCGTCACGGGGGCGCGTGGGTGCGCGGCCGTCCGTGGGTCAGTGGTCGTCGTGGATGCTCGTCGCGATGCCGTTGCTGATCACGACCTCGGCGCTGAAGCCCTTCTTCGCGGCCGTCTCCAGCTCGTCCTCCGTGCACTTGGTGCCGGCCTGGCCGGCGTGGGCCGCGTCACCGCAGATGTCGTCGTAGCCCAGGATCTCGGTGTCCTCGGCGACGAGGAACTCCTGCTCGCTGCCCTTCAGGTCGGAGACCGTGTACTTGCCCGGAGCCAGGAAGGAGACGTTGCCGAACCAGGTGCCGTTGACGCCCTTGCCCTTGTTGATGCCCTCGACTGCGGTGTCGCGGGAATCGGAGCCCGAGTCGGAGCCGGAGCCGGAATCCGAGCCGGAGCCCGAGCCCTGCTGGGCGGCGCGCCGCTCGGTCACCAGGGTGGCGATGCCGTTCTTCATCCGGACGTCGGCGCCGACGGCTCCCTTCTTCGTCGCCGCCTCCAGCTGGTCCAGCGTGCACGGCGCGTCCACCTTGGCTCCCGCCTCGCCGCAGATGGTGCCGGTGCCGTAGACCTCGGTGTCGTCGGCGACGAAGAACTGCTGGTCCTGCCTGCCCGGCACGGACACGATGTACTTGCCCGGGGCGAGATAGGTGACCTTGCCGTTCTCGAACGAGCCGCTGACGCCCTTGGAGTTCGCGGACTTCTCGGAGTCCGAGGCCTTTTCCGCGACGGCCGACGTACCGGATCCGTTCTTGCCGGAGGAGTCGGATTCGGTGCCGTTCTGGCACGCCGTCATCAGCAGCCCGGCGGTGATCGCGGCGGTGGCGAAGACGGCCTTGCGCAGGTGGCGGTTCATCACGGGAGTTCCTTCCGGAAGGGGCGACGGGGAGCCGGCGTTTCTCCGCCGGTCTCTCGCTCTGTGCCGACTATGAGGGGTCCGAGAGCCCGCAGGTCTCCCCCGTCGTCCCTTCCGGACACCGCCGTGGCAGCGTCGTGACACGGCAACACTTCGGCTGAGGAGGGTGGTTCGACGACGCGCCGCCTTGCGGGGGTGCGCGAGGCGGCGCGTGAGGTACGGGTGCACCCGTAGTGCGGGGCCGGAGCGCGGGGCCGGCGCCGGGACCACGCGAGGAGCCACCGGCCGGGGCCGGTGGCTCGGGTGACACGGGCGGCTGCGGTGGCTCAGCGCACGGGGAAGCCGAAGGAGTAGCCCTGCTGCTTGAGCCAGGGCAGGACCCTGCGCAGCGCCTCGACGGTCTGGGAGCGGTCGCCCCCGGCGTCGTGGAAGAGGAGTGTCGGCCCGTTGGGAAGCTCCTGCTGGACGGTGGCGACGATGGCGTCCGTGCCCGGCCGCTCGAAGTCCTTGGTGTCCACGTTCCAGCCCAGCGGGCGCATGCCGTGGGAGGCGGCGAGCTTGCGGCTGTCCGGGGTGAAGGCGCCGCCGGGTGCCCGGTAGTACATCGGCCGTACGCCTCCGGACGCCTTGGTGATCATGCGCTCGGCGTCGAGTATCTGCCGGGAACGGTAGGCCGGGGACTTCTTGTCCATGGTGGTGTCGTGCGACACCGTGTGGTCGCAGAGCCGGTGCCCGGCCGCGACCACCTTCTTCACGAGGTCGGGGTGGGCCTGCGCCTGTGTCCCCACCATGCAGAACGTGGCCTTCACCCCGTACTCCCGCAGCACGTCCAGCACTTGGGGGGTCCACACGGGGTCGGGGCCGTCGTCGATGGTGATGTTGACGCCGTGCGCTCCCTTGTCGGAGGCGTGCGCGATGGTCGTCGCGACCGTCCTGACGGCGGGCTTGGCCGGTGCGGCCGCCTTCGCGGAACCGCCCACGGCGTCGGCCTGCGCGGTCCACACCGAGGCCCCGACCGCGAACAACGTCACCCCGAGTGCCGCCCCGACCACCTTGCCGTACCAGCCCCGCGTTCCGCCGTGCCGCGCCATGTCCGCCCCGCTCTCGCCCAGTGCCCCGTCGATCCCCGGTCGCGACGCGACCACTTGGCAGGACGAGAGATGTGCACGGGGGGATGCGCCCGTTACCGATCACGGACAATCCCGGGGGAGTTCGGGGACAACCGGGGAACCGCGCCGTCGCGGACCGGACCTGACCGCTCCGGGACAACAAAGAACCCCCGGGTCACGGACCTGGGGGTTTCATCGGTTCTGGTGGAGCGGGTGACGAGAATCGAACTCGCACTCTCAGCTTGGGAAGCTGATGTTCTACCACTAAACTACACCCGCGTAAGACGCCGGTTGAACCGGTGTCGAATGCTCGGTCACTCTACCTCATGCCCGGCCGCAGGCGTCGAAGCCGCGGGGCCCGCCCGTGTTCCAGGGGGTGGATGAGGCTGCGGCGGGCCGGAGTTGAGGCGTACGGTGGGGGCCTTCGAGAGGGTCCGGACGGCACCGGAGTGCCGCCTGGAGAGCCGTCCCTTTGATCCCGTAATGTGGCTTTCGCTGTCAGGGCATCAGCCTGACAACGGCTCTTGGGGAAGGGACTCTGGGACTTGATGGAGCACACCGTCGTCCGTTGTGCCGAGGGGCACGTGTTCAGCACCGCGTCGTTCCCGATGCAGCAGGCCGAGCGGCTCGGCCCCGGACGGCTGGTCCGGTGTCCGCGCTGCGCCCGGCTCCGCAGTGTGGTGCCGGTGACCATGGAGAAGCATTGACGCGGTGAGCCGGTGACGTGACGCTCCGGTGCCGGGGCGTCGCGTCACCGGTGTGCGGGTGCGTGGTGCCGCCGCGATGGTGGAGGCACCACGCCCCTTGCGTATCCTCAGGTCGTGCTTCTCTCAGACAAGGACATCCGGGCCGAGATCGACGCCGGGCGGGTCCGGATCGATCCCTACGACGAATCCATGGTGCAGCCGTCGAGCATCGACGTGCGCCTCGACCGCTATTTCCGGGTGTTCGAGAACCACCGCTATCCCCACATCGACCCCTCGGTCGAGCAGGCGGACCTCACGCGGCTCGTCGAGCCGGAGGGGGACGAGCCGTTCATCCTCCACCCCGGTGAGTTCGTCCTCGCCAGCACGTACGAGGTCATCTCGCTGCCCGACGACCTCGCCTCGCGCCTGGAGGGCAAGAGCTCGCTCGGCCGCCTCGGTCTGGTCACCCACTCCACCGCCGGGTTCATCGACCCCGGGTTCTCCGGGCACGTGACCCTGGAGCTGTCCAACCTCGCGACGCTGCCGATCAAGCTCTGGCCGGGCATGAAGATCGGCCAGCTGTGCATGTTCCGGCTCAGCTCGCCGGCCGAGTTCCCCTACGGCAGCGACCGGTACGGGTCCCGCTACCAGGGCCAGCGCGGTCCGACGGCGTCCCGGTCCTTCCTGAACTTCCACCGGACCCAGGTCTGAGGCGGTGACCATGTCCTCCGAGCGCGAGAACCTCACCTACGAGGGGTTCGGCGTCGCCGTACGCGAACTCGCCCAGACCATCGCCGACGACGGCTACGAGCCCGACATCGTGCTGTCGATCGCCCGGGGAGGCGTCTTCGTCGCGGGCGGGCTCGCCTACGCCCTCGACTGCAAGAACATCCACCTGGTGAACGTCGAGTTCTACACGGGGGTGGGGACGACGCTGGAGATGCCGGTGATGCTGGCCCCGGTCCCCAACGCGATCGACTTCTCCGAGAAGAAGGTCCTGATCACCGACGACGTCGCCGACACCGGCAAGACGCTCAAGCTCGTCCACGACTTCTGCGTCGGCGAGGTCGCCGAGGTCCGCAGCGCGGTGATCTACGAGAAGACCCAGTCCCTCGTGAAGTGCGAGTACGTCTGGAAGCGCACGGACGAGTGGATCAACTTCCCGTGGAGCTCCGAAGCTCCTGTGGTCCGCCGTGCCGGCCAGGTGCTGGACTCCTAGGCGGCGTCTGCGGCCACGACGGTTCGCGGACGTGACGTGACACGAGAGGGGCTCCCGGTGGTGTGCCGGGAGCCCCTCTCGTGTGTTCCTGGTGCCGTCGGCGTCAGAACGTGCCCAGCTTGACGATCGACAGGATCGCGATGAGCTGGATGGATGACGCGGCGAGCGCCTTCGGCCAGGGGAGGTCGTGGGACTTGCCGACCATCAGGGTCAGCAGCGCGCCCGCGGCGACCCACGTCGCCCAGCCGAGCAGCTGCACGAACGACGCGTCGCCGCCGAGGAACATGGCGACCAGCAGACGCGGGGTGTCCGTGATGGACATGATCAGCATGGAGAGGCCGACCGTGGGCTGCCAGGCGCCGTCGCCGCCGAGCTGGCGGGCCAGGGTGTGGGTGACCACGCCGAGGATGAACGTGCTGAGCACGATGGCGACGGCGGTCGTCAGGACGATCGGGATCGCGTTGGAGAGGGTCGCGTTGATCGCGTCCTCGCGGGCGCCGTCGAAGCCGAAGACCGCCAGCAGGCCGTAGATGAACGTCACGACCAGGGCAGGGCCCCACATCGCGTAGTCGCGCATCTGCAGGAAGGTCCTGTTGGGCGCGGTCACGACGCCCTTGAGCAGGTCCTTCCAGTGCAGCCGCGGTCCGACCGGCGGAGCCGCCGCCTGCCCGGCGCGGTACGTCCCGCCCTGGCTGTACGGGTCCTCGTCGATCGAGAAGGCCTGTGTGTGCCCGGGGCTGTTCGCCGCGTACGGGTCCGGGCCCTGCTGCGGGTGCCCGTCGCCGAAGTACTCCGGCTCGCCCTGCCCGCCGCCGCTCTGGGGCCAGCCGCCCTGCGCGTTGCCGCGGTAGGGCTGACCGCCGCCCTGCCGGCCGCCGTACGGGGGCTGTCCCCCGTACTGGGGCTGCGACGGCGCGTTCGGATAGCCGTACGGCTGCTGCCCGCCTCCCTGGGGGGCCTGCTGTCCGTACGACGGTTGTTGTTGCGGTCGCGCCTGCGAAGCACGGTTGTCCCGGCCGCCGCGTCCGATCCTGAATCCAGCCACGTCATCGAACGTACCCGCTCCCGGAGAGTCACGTGCCGGGCCCGGGGGATCGGGCCCGGCATTGGGTCCGAGCTGTGACATCCCCTACGGGGGAGGTGCGGTGGCCCCCTACGGGTCCCGGAGGGGGCCGCTGGGCAGGTCAGCCCGCCAGGACGTTGCCGAAGTAGGCGTCGCCCGAGGGGCCGCCCAGAGTGGTGCCGTTGAAGGACTTCGAGCCGGTGGCGGTGATGCCGGAGGAGCCGGCCTTGAAGTACCAGACCGCACCGTCGGCACTGTTCTCGCCGAGCGCGCCGACGACCAGCTCGGCGCGGCCGTCCCCGTTCGCGTCGGTGAGCCGGACCGCGTCACCGAAGTAGTCCTGGGCCTCGGCGGTGCCCGGGACGCCCGCGGAGTTCTGGGAGAAGGACGTGGAACCGGTGCCGGTCAGGCCGGAGGCGGAGCCGCGCAGGACGGTGACCTGGCCGGCGTGCTTGACCGACCCGATGTACTCGCTGTCCGAGCCGATCGCGATGTCGGCGTACCCGTCGCCGTTGGTGTCGCCCGACGACAGGCTCCAGCCGAAGCCGTCGTTCTTCTCGCCGGTGCCCGGGACGCTCGCCGTGTCCTGGGTGATCCGCTTCGGAGTGCGGGTGCTGAGACCGCCCGCGGCACCGTACGTCACGGTGATCGCGCCGCCGAGTCCGCCGTCCGGCTCGGACGACGACTTCTCCATGAAGTTGCCGGTGACGATGTCGCCGTAGCCGTCCTTGTCGACATCGGCGATCGTGCCCGCGTAGCCGCCCGCGAGCTTCTTGCCGAGCTTCGGGCCGGTGGCGGAACCGGTGTAGAGGACGCTGCGGGTGCGGTAGTCGCCGCCGCTGGTCTCCTCCTGGCCCATGACCAGGAGATCGGTCCTGCCGTCGCCGTTGACCTCGCCCGCGATGAGCTGGTCGGGGTAGACGGTGCTCTGGGCGATCGTGTCGACGCCGATGCGTGAAGCGGCCTTGCCGGTACGGGAGATGGGGCCCTTGAAGATGTTCAGCGCGGGCGTGCTGTTGTTCGCGGCGGCCAGGTCGGTGTGGCCGTCGCCGTCGAAGTCGCCGGCCGCGACCTGCCAGCCCAGCTCGTTGAGGTACTGCGGCAGCGGCGAGGAGATGTCGGTGCCGGACTTCACGCCGCTCGCGCCGCCCCACAGCACCGTCAGGGTGCCGGAGGAGTCGGTGGAGCCGATCCGCTCGCTGTGTACGCCCACCACGATGTCCGTGTAGCCGTCGCCGTCCATGTCACCCGTGGTCACGCGGTCGCCGAAGTAGTCGTACGACTCCGGTGTGCCCGGGATGCCGGCGGTGGCCTGGCTGATGATCTGCCGCTTGGAGGTGTCGAGGCCGCTCGCGGTGCCGTAGACCACGGCGACGTATCCGGCGCCGGACTTGCCGGAGACCTTGGCGAGGGGGGCGGCGATCGCCAGGTCGCGGTGGCCGTCGCCGTTGAAGTCACCGGAGAGCCCGGAGGGCGCCGCCGTGGCCGAGGTGGCGGGCAGGGCGGCGAGCAGGCCGGTGGTGAGGGTCGCGGCCAGGAGGAGGGTGCGTTTGCGCAAAGTGGGGCTCCGGTGGCGGGAGGGGACAGGGAAAGACACGCCGGGCCCGTGAGCGGAGCGGGCCCGGCGTGTCGGGAACGGGGCGCTCGCTGGGGAGCGCCCCGGGTGGTGGCTAGTCGGCGAACAGGGCGCCGAACTGCGGCGAGCCGGTCGTCGAGACGCCCGAGGTGCTCGGGGACAGGGTCCGGGAGCCGGTCGTGGTGATCGTCGTGCCGTTGGAGGGCAGGTAGGTGACCGAGCCGTTGCCGGCGTTCTCGTACGAGCCGACGATCAGGTCCGCCCTGCCGTCGCCGTTGACGTCGTCGAGCTTGACGTCGGCGCCGAACAGGTCGTTCTTCTCGTCGCTGCCGGGGACGCCCGCGGTGCTCTGGGCGAAGGACTGCGTGCCGGAGGAGACCTTCACGCCGCTCGACGAGCCGTAGAGGACGGTGACCATGCCGGTGTTGGTGACACCGTCGATGTCCTCGTTCGGGGCGGAGACGACGAGATCCTGGAAGCCGTCGCCGTTCACGTCGCCCAGGTCGAGGTCCCAGCCGAAGCTGTCGCCCTTCTCGGAGCTGCCGGGGACGCTGCCGGTGTTCTGGTTGATCCCGGTGGTGCCGGCGGGGCCGGAGGCCGAGCCGTAGGTGATGTTCGCCTGGCCGCCGTCGGAGGAGTCCGGGATGGTCTCGCCCTCGTCGGTGTGGTGGTCCCAGCCGGCGCCGCTGACGATGTCGCCGTAGCCGTCGCCGTTGATGTCGCCGACGCCGGTGATCTGGCCGGGCTGGAGCGCCTCGGCGGAGGCGACGCTGAGGCCGCTCGCCGTGCCGGGCACGAAGTAGTTCGTGTTCCAGCCGGTGCCGTTCTCGAAGCCGTCGACGATGAGGTCGGTGCGGTGGTCGCCGTTCACGTCGCCCGCGGTCAGGCTCAGCGGCCCGTACGGGAAGTCGTTGGAGCCGGACTGGATCGGGGGCTTGATGGTGTACCGGCCGCCGGGCGTGCCGGACGTGTTGAAGCCGCCCTTGTAGACGTAGATCGTGCTGGTCGAGCTGCCCACGGCGAGGTCGGCCCTGCCGTCGCCGTCGAAGTCGCCGGCGGCCAGGTCCTTGCCCCAGTAGTCGTGCGAGGAGGGGGAGGGGTCGGCGATGGTGACGCCCTTGCCGGTGAGGCCCGCGGCGGAGCCCCACAGGATGGCGACGGTGCCGCCGCCGGTGTCGCTGCCGACCTTCTCCCACGGGGAGGCGACGGCGAGGTCGTCGTAGCCGTCGCTGTTGAAGTCCGCGTACGCGGTCTCACCGCCGAAGCCGTCGCCGGCCTCGGCGGTGCCCGGGACGCCGGAGGTGTCCTGGCTGATGGTGGAGCGCTTGGCGGACGAGACGCCGGTGGCGGTGCCGTAGAGGGCGACGATCTGGCCGGCGGCCTTGTGGCCGCCGACGTACGCGGCGTGCGCGGAGAAGACCACGTCGCCTATGCCGTCGCCGTTGAAGTCGGCCTGGGCGACGTGCGCGGAGTCGGCGGCGGTCGCGGTCGCGGCCGAGAAGGTGATCAGTCCGCCCGTCAGCGCGGCAGCGGTGGCCGTCGCGAGGGCGATACGCACGGAGTGCGGGTGACGCTTGTGCATGCGGGATTCTCCTGCGGCATGCGGGGATGTCTGGCGGACATCCCCTGTCAATGGGGTTCCGACTGCCCGTGTTTGCCGGGAGTTGTCCATGAGGCGTCCGGCAGTTCACTGGCTGATCGGCGAACAGGAGACTGCTGGTGGGGGGTGAGGGTTGTACGTGAGTTCGGAGAATCTTCGGGGCGGTCGAGGCCGTTGGGCCATCGCCCCGGCCGACCGCTCCGCCGTGCTCGGGGCCCGTCCCGGCCGGTCGTGCGCGGAGGCCGGCACCCCGGCCCGCTGGTGCGACGCCGCGCCCGGGCGCGGCGGCGGACTCCCGCAGCGCCCGTTCCGCGTCGTGTCCGGCGTGCGCTGCGCGCGCCGCGGTGGCGTGCCGCTCGAAGAGCTCGAAGAGGCGGACGTCCAGCTCGCCCTCGGCGACGGTGGACGTCGCGTCGCGCCGCCGTGGATCAGCCCGCCAGGTCCGCCCCGAAGGCCGAGCCCTGGTTTCTCGTCAGTCCGAGCGAGGTGGGACCGAAGGACACCGAGCCCGTCGACTTCGCGCCGGGCAGGAACCAGGCGGCGCCCGCCGGGTCGTTCTCGTTCGCGGCGATCGCGGTGAGGTCCGCGCGGCCGTCGTGGGTCACGTCGGAGGCGAGGAGCGTGGCGCCGAAGACGTCGCCCCCTTCGAGCGAGCCCGGTACGCCGGGGCTCGCCTGGGTCAGCTGGGTGGCGCCGGCGGTGGTGAGGCCGGCCGCCGAGCCGCGCAGCAGGGTGATCGCGCCCGCCGAGGAGAAGTAGTGCTGTTCGTCGCCGAACGACTCGCCCGGGGCGCCCACGGCGAGGTCGCCGTAGCCGTCCTTGTCGAAGTCGCCGACGGCGAGCGCCGTGCCGAACCCGTCGCCGTACTCGGCCGTGTCCGGCACACCCGCGGTGTTCTCGCCGAGGGTCGTCCGACGCGTCGCGCTCGGACCCGACGACGTGCCGTAGACGACGTGGATCCGGCCGCCCGTGGCCCCGGAGGGGTCCACGTCCGGGTCCGCCGGGTTGCCGAGGACGATGTCGCCGAAGCCGTCCTTGTCCAGGTCGCCGATCGCCGCCGTGGCGGCGGTGCGCAGAGTGGCGCCCTTGCTGAGGCCGCTGGACGTGCCCCGGTAGGAGACGGCGGTGGCCAGCCGGTCGCTGTTCGCCTTCTGCCCGGTGACCACCAGGTCCGCCTTGGTGTCGCCGTCGACCCGGCCCGCGGTGAGGGCCGGCCTGTCGATCCCGGGGGAGTACGAGGAGACCGAACCGGTCGAGCCCGATCGGCTGAACGGGCCGCGGATCAGCCGGATTCGGTAGGTGGGCTCTCCGCTGTCGCCCCGCGCGGAGATCGCCAGGTCCGGATTTCCGTCGCCGGTGAAGTCGGCGGCGGCGATGCTCAGGCCGAAGTAGCTGCCGTACAGCGACAGCGGGTTCTTCACCGTGGTGCCGCCCGACAGACCGCTCGCGGAGCCCCAGAGGACGACGACCGTGCCGGCGTCCTCCTTGCTCCCGATCTCCTCGCGCATCGCGCCGACGATCAGGTCGCTGTAGCCGTCCCGGTTCAGGTCGGCGGCGGCGACCTGGTCGCCGAACTCGTCGTAGGCCTCCGCCTCGCCCGGGACGCCCGCGGAGTTCTGGCTGATGAGCTGGTGCCTGGCGGGGTTCAGCCCGGTCGCGGTGCCGTAGACCACGGAGACCTGCCCGGCCCACGCCTTGCCGCTCACGGTGGCGCCCGACGCGGAGATCGCCGCGTCACGGTAGCCGTCGCCGTCGAAGTCGCCGGACAGGCCGGACGGCGCCGCGGAGGCGGGGGCGGCCAGCGTCAGCGGGGCCAGGCCCGCGGCCAGGAGGGCGGTGGCCAGGACTGCTGGGGTGGGTCGGCGCATTCGGGGCTCCAGAGGTCGCCCGGCGGGGCGGGGTCGGGGGTGCGGCGCGGTGCGGCCGGCCGGCGAGGTCCTGCGGCATCCCGGGGACGCGGCGCGGGCCTCTCCGGTCGACGGGTACGGCCGGGCGGTTCCTCCCGGAGTGGGCCCCGGGCGGCCCCCGGCCGGTGATCAAGAGACCTGTACGCGCCCCCGAGGGTTGTACGCGTGGGCGAGGAGAACCTGTGGTCGCTGTGCGGCGCGGGACCCCCACCTCGCGCTGCTCTCCGACGCGGTCGCGCGCGGCCTGTTCCCCCCGGCGGCGGACGCGGCGGACGGAGGCGGTCCGGGACGGACGACGCCCCCGTGTCCTGCGGGACACGGGGGCGTCGGCTGTTCCGACCGGGCCGACCGGGCCGACCGGGCCGACCGGGCCGACCGGGCCGACCGGGCCGACCGGGCCGACCGGGCCGACCGGGCCGACCGGGCCGACCGGGCCGACCGT